>CBDTVZ010000038.1:0-13892 GCA_965363995.1 uncultured Eudoraea sp. | reverse complement strand
ATAACCAGAGTCAGGGTTACTGCAATTTTGTAATTACTCCAAAATTGGCTAAGCTTAGAAAATTACATTCAGACAAACTTAAAAGCGCTGTTTAAGAAAACTGGTTTTAAAATAGCCGGTTAAAGGGATAAACATAAAATGTACTTCTTAAGGCCCATAAGTTATAGTACAGAATAAAAACCTGAATTGACTTGTGTGGTCTTTTAAAAAATATTTAAGTATTGCTCGACTGATTATACTGAAGATAGAATTAAAACAAAAAAGAGCTCCAATAAATTTACCGGAGCTCTTTTCTTAACTGTAAACAAGGATTTACTAGCCTTTTACACTTGCTAATTTCCCTTTTTTAATATTGTTTATTTTCAAATCCTGAAGCACATTTATTGCCTCTTCTATATAAACGTCTTTTGCAAGATTATTATGCCAACGGTCTCGCTTTTCCCTTAATGCAGGCTCTTTCGTGAAAAGTTCTTCTTCGTATTTCAGAGATTCAAATGTTAAATGCGAGTCGTAATCTGATATAGTCTTAAAATAGGTAGATTTTGCCTTATCCTTTTTCTCTTCTCTTTTGTAGATATCAAAATTCAAAGAAACCACATTTTCATCCTGCTGTTCCTTAAGCCATTTGGCGTTTTCTTCAATTAAAGCAATCTGAGTATTCGCAGACATGCGCTTAGTACTATTCTCAATAGTAGTTTCATAATCAATATACCCTTCCCAGACCTCGTAATCTGCAGGTGATATTTTGTCCCAGCTTAACGGATTACGCTGATCTCTTTCTCCCAGGTCGATATAACTGTATCTATCCGGAACAACAACATCACTTTTAACTCCTTCCAACTGTGTTGATCCTCCATTTATCCTATAAAATTTTTGAGTCGTAAGTTTTATAGCTCCAAGATCACCATGTTCATTACTTCTAACAATGTTTTCTAAAGGGATTACATTTTGTACTGTTCCCTTACCAAAGGTCTGCTTACTGCCAATTACTACAGCTCTTTTATAATCTTGCATGGCAGCTGCCAATATTTCAGAAGCTGAGGCAGAAAGTTCATTCACCAATATAACCAGAGGACCATCCCATTGAATTCTTTCATCTTTATCCTCATATACATCCTTATCTTTTCCGGAAGACCTAACCTGAACGATAGGGCCATCTTTAATGAAAAGACCAGCCATTTCCACGACTGTTTTAAGAGATCCGCCTCCATTGTCCCTAAGGTCAATTACAAGGCCTTCTGCACCTTCCTTCTTTAAAAGTTCAACTTCTTTGGCCACATCTGTGGCCGCATTTCTTTCGGCATAATCATTAAAATCCACATAGAACTTAGGAAGGTTAATAATCCCGTATTTTTGATTTTCTTTAATAACTGTTGCAGATTTAGCATAACTTTCTTCAAGTTCAACCACATCTCTGGTAAGAGAAATTTCTTCGATAGAGCCATCCACTTTCCTAACAGTTAAATCAACCACCGTACCCTTAGGGCCTTTAATTAGTTTGATAGCATCATCCAAACGCATTCCAACAATATTTACGGGTAACTCGCCGTTCTGGCCGACTTTTAAAATTTCGTCACCAACTTCCAGTTGCTGATTTCTCCACACAGGTCCGCCGGAAATGATTTCAACAATTTTTGCACCCTCTGGTTTTTTCCGCAATCTTGCACCTATCCCTTCAAATTTACCAGACATGCCAGTGTCAAATTTATCTTTTTCATCCGGAGCGAAATAATACGTATGAGGGTCAAACTCATCAACAATTGTATTGATATAGTTTACAAACCAGTCTTCCCTTCTCATATCGTCTACAAAATCGAAATATTCATCCAGCGTATTTTTAGTAGATTCTCTGGCCTCTGATTCCATTTGTGAAACTGCAATACTCTCGTAAGCTGAATCATCTTTCTTTTTTTGTTCCTGCTCTTTAAATTTGGAATCATAAGTTCCAATAGTGGCGTATTTCAATTGTTTCCTCCATCGCTCTTTAAGTTCATTTCTTGTTGCTGCAAATGCCTGTTCCGTATAATCTATATTAATAGATTCTTCGATTGAATAATCGAAAGGATCACTTAAAACTTCCGCATAAACGGATTTGGCATTTTCCATTCGCTTCATGAATCTGGAATAAACCATATTAAAGAAAGATATATCTGTATTTCTTATCTGATCGTCTATTTGAAATTTGTATTTCTCAAATTCCAAAATATCCGCTTCTAAAAAGTATCTTTTTGTAGGGTCCATAACATCTATAAAATCTTCAAAAACACTAACTGAGAAATCATCATTAATTTCTTTAGGTTCATAGTGCCCTCGCTCTAAAATATAAGTAATAAGATCTAAGAGTAATTTATCCTTATCGTCATTTTCAAATGACTTATTGGTAAAACTGCATGATGCAACCGCAATAAGTATCACCAAAAAGCCAAGTATGAGGTTTCTTTTCATGTATTTTTTTTTATGTGTGGTTATTATTAAACCACTTAATAGCAAACTTAAATAATATAAAAAACCATGGCAATGCCCATGAATTCCCTAAGATAATGAAAAAACCATGCCACTTTGCAAGCCAGCAGCATTAATTTTTTGTTAAACAATATTAGAATTTGTTTCCAACAAGCTTTTATAATCAACCAGTTTTACCGATTTTTCAGTATAGAGAAACAATATTCAAGAACATACCATAACTATTGTTTTTGAACAGGCCCTCCATACGCGCGCCATAATAACATATTAAAAACGTATTTTTGCCGTAGAAAGTATACAGTATGAAAAAACCCCTTATTCTGGTTACCAATGACGATGGAATAACGGCCCCGGGCTTAAGAGCACTCGTACGATATATGAACGCAATTGGAGAAGTAGTAGTTGTTGCGCCAGATAGTCCGCAATCGGGAATGGGACATGCAATAACACTGGATAATACGCTTTACTCCAAGAAAATTACCATAGATCTTGAAAATGGAGGCCATGAAGAGTACAGCTGTAGCGGAACTCCTGCCGATTGCGTAAAATTGGCTCTTCAAGAGATACTTGGGAGGAAACCTGACCTCTGCGTTAGTGGCATAAATCACGGTTCTAATTCTTCTATAAATGTTATCTACTCAGGAACCATGAGTGCAGCAATCGAAGCAGGAATTGAAGGAATCCCTGCTATTGGGTTTTCCTTATGTGATTATTCTTGGGAAGCAAATTTCAAACCCGCTGAAATAGCAGTAAAAAAAATTACAGAAGAAGCATTAAGCAACGGAATCCCTAAAGGAGTGGTTCTCAATGTAAATATCCCCAAAACCAATAGCGAAGGTATAAAAGGAATAAAAGTATGCCGACAGGCAAGAGCCAACTGGAAGGAAAAATTTGATAAACGAACCAATCCAATGGGCAAAGATTACTATTGGCTTACCGGTGAATTTGAATTATTAGATAAAGGAGAAGACACCGATGAATGGGCCTTAAGCAACGGCTATATCTCGGTAGTTCCCACACAGTTTGATTTAACAGCACATCACGTAATACAGGATATAAACAGCTGGTCTTTAAATGAATAATAAAAAGGAAATATTAATTGGTTTCGCGGTAGGAATTATCGCCAATATCATAGGAACACTTTTATATATACTTTTGTTTTCCGATTTTGGGATTATGGAAACATTCAATGCAGCATTTAAACAAGGGCATATTGGCAGTTTGCTAGCCTTAGGCGCAATTTTAAATCTGATCGCCTTTTTTGGCTTTCTAAAATTAAGAAGGGATCAAAGGGCAAAGGGAGTATTAATTGCCACCTTACTTACTGCTTTGGCTATTCTCTATTATAAGATTTTCTAGAATGAAGTATTATATTATCGCCGGGGAAGCTTCCGGAGATCTGCATGGATCAAATCTTATTAAAGCAATTCTTGCTAAAGACACCAATGCGGATATCCGTTGTTGGGGCGGCGATCAAATGCAAAAAGCCGGCGGTACTCTTGTAAAGCATTATAAGGAGATGGCTTTTATGGGGTTTATGGAAGTAATTGCCAATTTAAACACCATATTTAAAAGTATTAAATTCTGCAAGCAAGATATTAAATCTTATAATCCGGATGTCATTATTTTTATTGATTATTCAGGTTTTAATTTGAGGATTGCCAGCTGGGCGAAGGAACACAAATACCGTACTAATTACTATATTTCACCTCAAATATGGGCTTCAAGGGAGGGGCGTATCAAAAATATTAAAAGAGATATTGATGCAATGTATGTCATTCTGCCATTTGAAAAAGAGTTCTATGAAAAGAAACACAACTACCCGGTAAGTTTTGTAGGGCATCCATTAATTGATGCCATAGGGCAAATTGATATTGGTGGTGAACAAGAATTTAGAAATGAACATAATCTGGATCCTAAAAAACCAATCATTGCCCTCCTTCCCGGTAGCCGAAAGCAGGAGGTTCAACAAATGCTTGGCCTGATGTTAAAGATTTCACCTTCGTTTTCAGATTATCAATTTGTAATTGCAGGGGCTCCGAGCCTGGATATTGATTTCTATTCAGAATTCTTGAAAAATTATACTGTAAGTATTGTTTTTAACAGTTCCTACGAGTTGTTAAGCCATTCACATGCTGCTCTGGTAACCAGTGGTACCGCTACCCTTGAAACGGCATTATTAAAAGTCCCCCAGGTTGTCTGCTACAAAGGCAACTGGGTTTCCTATCAGATTGCCAAACGAATAATTACTTTGGATTATATTTCACTGGTTAATTTGATTATGGGCAAAGAAGTAGTAAAAGAACTGATTCAGGCAGATTTGACTACAAAAAACCTGAAGCAAGAGTTAACCAAAATCCTGCATGGTCCGACACGAGAAGCACAATTAAATACCTATAAAGAGTTAGAAAAAAAGCTTGGCGGGAAAGGTGCAAGTGATAAAGCTGCTGCACTTATTATAGAAAATGCGTAATTTTAGTTCCTAGTAGATGATTTATATCCCGGTATGAATAGAAAGATTTTTGTTTTTTTTATCAGTATACTCCTGACCGGATGTGGTATCGTAAAAAAGAAAACCACCTATGGTAAGGAACGGACCGTTACTGTTGCAGCATCAGAAAAAGACAGTTTAGACACAGGTGAAAAAATTCCTGATTCTAAAGTAACTGTCGTTGTCCTCGAAAAAGCTGATCTGATTATCAATACCGCTATGGCTTACTCCGGTGTTCGATATAAGTATGGCGGAACCACAAAAAAGGGTATGGATTGTTCCGGCCTTCTTTATGTTTCTTTTGGAGAAAACGATATTCCGTTGCCCAGGGTATCATCTCAAATGGCGGACGAGGGTAAGAAGATTAAATTAAAAAAAATCGCCAAAGGTGACCTTTTGTTCTTCAAAACCAGTAAAAAAGGAAAAAAAATCAATCATGTCGGACTGGTCGTTGACGTAGACGGACGTGATATCAAATTTATTCACGCTACTTCTTCAAGGGGGGTCATTGTTTCTTCTTTACAAGAAGGATTCTGGAACTATGCTTTCGTTAAAGCGACCAGAGTTCTATGATTGCAAACCACTAGTTCTATCGGATTGGTTTTTCCGAATTATTCAATTCATTTTAATCTTGTTAACTGAACTTAACATTCAGTACCCTATACTACTTTAATAGCCCGTAGAATTAACCTGATAAACTCCATGAAGCTATTAGATTTTATCCCGGTAAAGCTAACTCTATTTTTGATTTTCGGGATACTGATAGGCTATTACAACAATATTTCCCTTTTGTTATCGACAGGACTTACAGGTGGGTTCATAGTTTTACTGGGTATATCGTGGACGCGGAAAACCATGCTGGATAATCTGCCATTCGGTTTCCTTTTCCCATTGTGCACAATTAGTCTGGGCATGATGTCCGTGGCACTGACTTTACCCGATAACAATTCAAAACATTACACGAACTTTAAGCTTCCAAATCAACAATACTTACATCTTAAAATCCATGAGCTCCTAAAACCCAATAGCTATAATGAACGCTATATGGCTGATGTAATTGAGATCGATGGTATACCAGCAAATGGAAGGATTCTCATTATTAGTAAAAAAGACACGCTTAATCACAAATTCAGAGTAGATGAAGAAATTTATACCCTTAATCTAGTTGAAGAAATAAGTCTGCCCCTTAATCCATATGGATTTAATTATGCCGATTATCTTAAAAAAATGGGAGTTCTCCATCAACTTAAATTAAACAGTCGGGATTATTTAATTAAAAAGAACGCTTCTTTAACTTTATTGGGTCTCACTGCGGCCATAAGACTCAAAATTATATCAGGTTTAGGCAAGTCTAATTATGGAAGAGATGAGCTTGGAATTATCCAGGCCTTACTTCTGGGGCAACGCAATGAAATTAGCAAGGAAACTTACAAGAATTATAAGAATGCAGGAGCTGTGCATATCCTGGCCGTTTCGGGATTGCATATTGGAATAGTATTATTAATATGTCAATTTCTGCTAAAACCTCTGGAACGATTACCCAGGGGAAAGATTATCGTCTTGATACTTACGGTGATTCTTCTCTGGGGATATGCCTTCCTGGCTGGTTTATCACCTTCTGTAATAAGAGCAGTTAGTATGTTTTCATTTGTTGCCTATGCCATGTACCTGAACCGGCCAACTAGTACATTTAATATCCTGGCACTATCCATGTTTTTTATTCTGTTGACTTATGACCCTATGTTACTTTTTCAAGTGGGGTTTCAATTGAGCTATGCAGCAGTATTTTCAATTTTTTGGTTGTTTCCCATGTTACAAGACCTCTGGAATCCAGAAAATGTGATTCTTAAAAAATGCTGGCAATTAGTATCAATTTCCTTAGCCGCTCAAATTGGGGTACTACCTCTTAGCCTTTTCTATTTTCATCAGTTCCCCGGATTATTTTTTATCTCAAATCTGTTGATTATACCAACATTAGGTTTAATTCTAGGAATAGGTTTTCTTGTCATAGCCCTTATGCTTGTAGAACTCCTTCCAAATAGTTTAACCGTACTATACAATAAGCTTATATACCTGATGAATAAAGTTGTTGAATGGGTAGCCCAACAGGAATCCTTCATTTTTACAGATATTCCCTTTGATTCTTTACAACTTGTATTGAGCTATCTACTAATTTTTACTTTGGTATATAGTCTCACCGATAAGAAATTTAGAAACATACTGGCATTAGCTCTATGTATTATAGCTCTCCAGTTATGGCTAATTTATTCCACAGTAAAAAAGGGTAAAGAACAGAAAATTATTGTTTTACATAAAACCGGTACCTCCGCACTTCTTTATAAAAAAGGTAATTACTTAGATGTAAATTGTTTAGATTCTGTTGCGGTGATAAACCTGGTTAAAAACATTGTGGTAGAAAAAAACATCCAAAAAGTTAACTATAAAACCTTAAAAAACAGTTATCAAATTAAGGATCAAAGTCTGTTAATCTTGAATAAGCCTGAAATTATCTTCCAAAAATTCCAGAAAACCGATTATGTAATACTTGGAAATTCACCCAAAATAAATCTTAACCGCTTCCTGGACTCCGTTAAACCAAAGAGCATCGTAGCAGATGGAAGCAATTATAAAAGTGATATCCCAAGGTGGAAAAAATCGTGCTCAGACAGAAAACTGCCATTTTATTATACTGGTGAAAAAGGAGCATTTATATTAGAAATAGAATAAATCAGCGCACTCCGTGCATAAGTCTTTTTAAGACCGGATTTAGTAATATAGCAATAAAACCAAAAGCAATAGGCACCAGGGTAAACATTAAAAAGAAAGTACTTAAAGAATATTGTTCCGAAATTTTATCTATCATTCCCCCCATATTTCCAGCCGCTTTTTGTCCTATGGCTATTGCAAGATACCAAATACCAAACATAAACCCGATCATCCTGGCAGGCACCAGCTTACTCAAATAAGATAAACCCACAGGTGAAAGACATAATTCTCCCATTGTATGAAGTAAATAGGCCAAAATAAGAAAAATCATACTTACGGAAGCCGTTTTAGACCCAGGTGTAATTCCTGTTGAGCCATAAGATAAAATGGCAAATCCAAGACCTAAAAGTATTAATCCGAGACCGTATTTCATAGCAGCACTCGGATTGTACTTGCTTTCCCACCATCGCGAAAACATAGGAGCCAGAGTTATTATAAAAAAGGAATTTAAAATTCCAAACCAGGATGCATCTATCTGATTTCCCTCTTGTGAAAATTTGTCAATCAACCTATAAATAACCAATCCCCAAATCCCAACAAATGCCAGTCCCAAAACAATATTTGACAAGCCAATTTTGGAATATGTTTTTTTAAATAACAGATATAAAACCCATGTTATGATTAGGAGAGGTACAGTTGTAAGTAGGGCATCCACTACTTTGAAAATCATTGCCGAAGAGCCTACCAAATTTCTATTGGTGTAATCTCTTGCAAAGAGTGTCATAGATCCTAACGCCTGTTCAAAGGCTGCAAAGAAAATTACAGTAAAAACCCCAAAGAAAACAACAGCAATAATCCGGTCTCTTACCAAAGGAATATATCTTGAAATCCTTGAAACAAGAAGAATAAGGAACAAAACTAGTGCAAAGAGCACTACAAAATTAGTACCTGATAAAGGTTCCCAACCGAAAGGCATAGGGACTTCAAATGGCAATAAATTATCGCCACTTATCTTCTCCATGGGATCATTAAAGAGATAGAGCAATCCTCCTACGGCTGACAGGACTATAAGGACATAATCATATGTGGTAAACGGATTTAATTTTTCCGCCGCCCTTTCTTCTTCAATCTTCTCCGGAGACTCTTCATTTATGTTTTGAGGCAATTCTACCTTATGAGCTTTGCCTGGTTTACCACCTACACTGCCAAATAGTTTTTTAGCTAATAAAAACTGCATCATCCCGAAAAACATAAAAATACCTGCCAGTCCAAATCCCCAGGACCATCCAAAATTCTCAGCTAGATACCCGCAAAGCATCATTCCGAAAAATGCGCCAGCATTTACGCCCATATAAAATATAGTGTATGCCCCATCTTTTTTGGATTCTTTGCCTTTATACATTTCCGAAATAATGGAAGTAATATTAGGTTTAAAAAACCCGGTTCCTATAACCAAAAAGCCAAGACCCAGATAGAAAGTAGTGGTAGTTTCTACTGCCATAAAAGCATGACCCAAAGTCATAATAGCACAACCTATTACAACAGCAATACGATATCCCGTAAATTTATCTGCAATATAGCCTCCAATAATAGGAGTTAAATAAAGTAACGAAGCATAGGTGCCTATAAGTGCCAGGGCGTGTTCTCTTGGCCAATCCCATCCCGGATTATCGCTGACAAATGGGGCAGTAAGGAATAGAATCAACAGAATACGCATCCCGTAAAAGGAAAAACGTTCCCACATTTCAGTAAAAAACAAGACAAACAGCCCTGCAGGATGTCCTAAGACTTTATCCTTAAACAGATTTTCGATATCAGTATTCATTTGCTATAGTTTGGTTGTTAATATAAGGCTAAATTCCCCGCTCTAAACCAGGGCCTTAATGGGCAAGGTCTCCCTCTTCGTCCTCAGCTCCGTGTGTTAGTCTTTTTAAAGGTTTCAGGACAGCGATCACCAACAAGCCGAAAATGACACAAAAGATAGTAATCCCTGCAAAGATATTGAGTTCCCCAGCATCTGCGGCCGATTCTCCTATTAATCCGGCTACCTTATTCCCCAACCCCGTAGCAGCAAAATAAACCCCCATCATGAGGGCACCGTAACGTACAGGAGCGAGTTTGGTTATAAAAGAGAGCGCTACCGGAGAGGCGCATAATTCACCTATGGTGTGGAAAAGATAGGCCAGCACTAACCAATACAGGGCCGATTTACCCAAAGTTTCATACTGCATAGAGGCAAAGACCATAAAAACAAATCCTAAGCCCATGATGATAACTCCATTTGCCATTTTAAAAAGTGAAGAAGCTTCTTTCCCTCTATGCTTCCACCACAGCCAGAAATTAGCCACGGGAACGGCAAATACGATTATATAGAAAGGATTGAAAAACTGAAAAGCGGCTGCAGGAATTTCATAGCCAAATAAGAACCGGTCCGTCTTGTTCTCTGCATACAAATTCATCAGGCCACCTGCCTGCTCAAATGCCCCCCAAAAGACAATTACTATGATAAAAGAAAGTAACAAGACAAGGTAACGGTCCTTCTCTATTTTTGAACGCAAGTCCCCATAAATGGTTACCATCATTCCAACAACAATAGACAGGAACAAAAAGAAAATAATATAGGCGAGCCTCTGATTCTCTATGTAGTACCAAGCTACGAAACTGGAAGAAAGGGCAAGGAGAAAAGTGACCAACAAAGGGGTCCTGGCACTGAATTGCTTGGTAAAAATATCCTTTATGGACACGTTATCGCTATCGGCTTCTATTGCCTTTGGCTTATTTCCTACAGTTACCAGATATTTTTGTCCTGAAAGGTAAATAACCTGCCCCAAAACCATCCCTATTGCCGCTAAACCAAACCCGGCATGCCAACCCCACTTATCGGCTACCCAGGCCACAAGCAAGGCAGCCAATGCTGCTCCGGTATTTATCCCAATGTAAAAAATTGAAAATCCTTTATCACGGCGTTCGTCTCCTTGTCGGTACAAGCCCCCAACCAGGGTAGATATATTGGGTTTAAGCATCCCTACCCCGGCGATGATCAGCCCTAAACCGGTATAAAAGGCCCACATAAGCTCTATAGATAAAATACCATGACCGGCCACCAGTAAAAAGCCTCCTATCATAACAGCTCTTTTTTGTCCTATTATCTTATCTGCTATAATGCCCCCTGGGATTGAAGCCACATAGACCAGCATTGTATACCAACCGTACAAGGACAAAGCCTCTCCGTCTAACCAGCCTAAGCCGGGGTTATCTCCCATTGTCTTCGCAGTCAGATACAAGACCAGAATACCTCTCATACCATAATAGGAGAAGCGCTCCCACATTTCAGTCATAAACAGAATATAAAGCCCTATAGGATGTCCGAAGAGTTCTTTCTGATGTGCTGGTTTTGGTGTCGTAGCCATGGTCTGTTTTGGTTTGTTATAGATTGTTAATTATAAAATTGGTCATTTTGTTATATAAATGTAATCTGGTATTACCCCCGTAAATACTATGGTCTTTGTCGGGATAAATTGCCCAGTCAAATTGTTTGTTGGCCTGTACCAGGGCTTCAATCATGCGCATACTGTTTTGCACGTGTACATTGTCATCACCTGAGCCGTGCACCAATAAATAATCTCCCTTTAATAGTTGGGGATAATTAAAAGGTGAATTCTCATCATAACCTCCGGGATTCTCAGCTGGGGTTCTCATGAATCGTTCTGTATAGATAGAATCATAAAAACGCCAATTAGTGACCGGTGCAACGGCAATGGCCAATTCAAAAGTATCGCTGCCTTTCAGGAGGCAGTTTGTAGACATATGCCCGCCAAAACTCCAACCCCATATCCCCGTTCTATCCTGGTCTATAAAAGGGTATTCACTTAGTTTTTTAGCTGCAGCAATTTGATCCTCTGTTTCATATTTCACTAAATTCAAATAAGTCACCTTCTTAAAATCACGTCCCTTAAAACCGGTACCCCGGCCATCCACACAAGCAACAATATACCCCTGTGAAGCCAGAATTTGATGCCAATAGTCATTTGTGCCCATCCATTTATTGGCTACTTGTTGAGAGCCCGGCCCGCTGTACTGAAACATTAGCAAGGGATATTTTTTAGAAGGATCAAAATCTTTTGGTTTCACCATCCACATGTTCAATTCGTTGCCGTTGACAGACATTGTAGAAAATTCCTTAGGGCTTAACTCATATTCCGCTAGCTTGCTTACAAGGCTATTATTGTCTAAAATATCTTTTAATTTATCTCCCGATGCCGCCTTATGCAGGGTGAATTCAGGAGGTGTAGTGGAATTGGAAAACTCATTTATGAAATAAGTAAAATCTGCACTAAACTCGGCAGAATTGGTTCCTTCTTTTGAAGAGAGTCTCTTCTTATGCTTACCGCTTCTTTCAATACTATAGATATCTCTATTTATTGATCCATTCTCTGCGGACTGGTAATAGACTCTATCCTTCTTTGGATCATATCCATAGTAATTGGTAACTTCCCAGTCTCCATTGGTAATCTGGTGCAATAGTTCCCCGCTTTCAGAATATAAGTAAATATGATTATACCCATCCTTTTCACTGGTCCATATAAAGCTATCATCGGCCAGAAAAGTGAGGTTATCTGAAAGCTCTACATAAGCATCGTCTTTTTCCTCAAGTAAAAGGGATATAGAGTTATTTTGCAGGTTTACAGTATATAAATTTAATTTATTTTGGTGTCTGTTTAATGTTTGAACACTTATATAATTGGGATTGTTCATCTGATTTATCCTGGGTATGTAATATGCATCCGGGAGTGAAATTTCTGTAATTTTCTCCGATTCAATATCATAGGTATGCAACGTAACTACAGAATTATTCTCCCCGGCTTTGGGATACTTAAAGATATTTTGAAATGGATATAAGTCTGTTCCATAAACATCCATGGCATATTCAGGAACAGCAGTTTCATCAAATCTTAAAAAAGCAATTTTTGTCCCGTCTGAGTTCCATTCAAAGGCCCTGACAATTTTAAATTCCTCTTCGTATACCCAATCTGCAATGCCGTTAATAATCTTATTCCTCTCCCCATCTGAGGTCATTTTTAATATTTTTCCATCAGCTATATTAAAAAGATACATATTATTATTGTTAGCATAAGCTACCTTTTTTCCATCCGGTGAAAAAGTGGGTTCCTGAATCCATGTATCTGCTATTTGTGTTATTTCTTTGGTGACTACATCATATACATAATAGATTCCCAATTTAGAACGTCTGTATATTGGAGTCTCTTCTGTTGCCAGTAATATTTTTGATTCGTCTTTACTAAAGGTATATGAACTAAATGCCGCTTTTGACGTTAAATCCTGTGAAGAGACCACAGTTTCTAACTTCTCTAATGTATTATAATCGTATTTATCAATGCTGACAATACCTTTGGCTTTATCTGTATTCAGAACTGTGTAGTGTTTGCCATTTTTTAAAGGATAAATGGCTTCCATGCCTTCGGTTACATAGGCTCCCGACCAAAGCTCTTCCAGAGAAATTATTTTTTGCTGAGCAGGTGCGTAATTTAAAAAGCAAATGGCAAGAAAAATAAGAACGAGAGATTTATTCATAAAATCTTAAAAATGATTATAATCTACCAAGTTTACTAATATTTTTGCGGAAAAAATAACTTTAAACTTAAAATATTGCAACTTTATACCCCAAGACCCCTAATAAAGAAACCCCTTGGCATAATTGTGTAATCACTATCTTTGCCCTCATAGAAAACTAGCCTATGAAAACACCGATCCAGGGTTTTTCCAAACTTTCCAAAGAAGAAAAAATCAATTGGATTGCCGATAATTATACTGATAATTCGGATACCACAATACAAATACTTAAAAAATACTGGAATAAAGATAATCGGTTACAAAAACTCCATGACGAATTCATAGAGAATACGATCAGTAACTACTACCTCCCATTTGGAATTGCTCCAAATTTTCTAATTAATGAGAAATTATATGCCATTCCAATGGCTATTGAAGAAAGTTCTGTTGTTGCGGCTGCCAGTAAAGCTGCCAAATTCTGGCTGGATAAGGGCGGATTTAAGACTAACGTACTAGGCACACAGAAGATAGGGCAGGTACATTTTATCTTCAAAGGTTCCACAGAGAAATTACAAGTATTTATTGATGAAATAAAGCCAATATTATTTAATGATACTAAGTCCATCACCCGAAATATGGAAAAACGCGGGGGTGGAATAAC
>CBDTVZ010000037.1:0-14487 GCA_965363995.1 uncultured Eudoraea sp. | reverse complement strand
CCAATCAATAAATAATTCGTATTTGAATAACTATATCTTTTATCAGGTTCAAAATGAGCGGGCTTATCCAGTACCAAGTCGAGCGATTCCTTACTGCTTTTCGGTGCAGTATCCCAATTCCAATAACCGGGATGGTCTGTGTAGTTGGGAATTCCACTCCGGTGTTGCACCATCAATCTCAAGGTGATTTTTTCTGCATTTTCAATCCTTCCCACAAGTTCTGGAAGGTAATCAGCGAGCGTTTTATCCAATGACAAACGCTTGTCATTTACCAATTTGGCGACAGCAACAGCGACATATAACTTGCTGATACTGCCAATCTTGAATAAGGATTGCGGGTCGGCTGGTATCTTGTTCTCTCTATTTTCCCATCCTGCAGTGTAAAATGCCGGCGGCTTGCCAGCCTCATCAACATAAACAATCATACCGTCAAACCCATGACCAATTGCTTCATTTACTTGTTCTTGTACCGTATCTGGTAGTGGTAATATCCAAGCCCACACCAAAATCCATGGTACGAAGAACAAGGAGATTGGGGTTCCAATAGCCAATACTATTCTGAGTATTCGTTTTGTTTGTTTCTTCTTCATAATGTCATACGTTTTCAGGACGGTTCACTTTTATATTACACTTATTCCTTTCAAGAGTTTCCCCAAAAGTTTATCATTTTTTTGTTTACTCATTCTGTTTATATGATACAGAAAATCAACGTTAACTATTTGGCCATTTAAAGGCTTTCCATACAATTATAAACGTTAGTGTTGCTTCTACAATTGCTAGAAAGACATAGAACGTATACCAAGGAGTAAGTGAACCAAAAGCAATCAATACCATCATAACTGTAAATAATAATCCAAATATTATATTTAATGTTTTATTTATAATTGGTTTTAATATTAGAGACAGGAAAATCATTAAGGGAGGAATGGCCATTACAAGCGAAGCTATAAAAAGTATCACAGGGCTTTCTAAATTATTTTCACCACTTATCAAACCTTCTACTTTATCAGGAGTATATAATTCGAAATAATCTCCATATAAATAACAGAATGTTGCGGCAGTCCATAGTGCCGCTAATTTAATTTTAATATTTATTTCAAAATCTTTTAAAATAGTTTTCTTGTCAATACTCATAATTAATCCTTTAGTTTAGTTTCATTTTTTAAGGCTATTTAAATTCCAATTCGTTACAATTTAAAAATATGTTCTATGTATTTAGCTTGTTGCCAACGTTTAGTATAAGTATATGTAGCCGACTGTGTTGCACTTTCCTGTCAAGTTACAAGAACGTTGAAGTGGGCTATAACCCTTGATTTTACTGCTATTTCGGCTATTATTTTTATATATTGTTGTGCGTTCGTTATTCTTTTAATTTTTAAACTATATAATTACATTTCCTTTTTTCAAATTATTTTAATCTAATTAATAGCAGGTAGAATGTATTCCTCAAGGAGTTCAATTACCTTTACTTTACGAATAAAATTTCCACCCGTAAAAACAACTACGGTGTTTAATTCAGGGAGTATTATAATTTCCTGTCCTCCCCAACCTACCGCATGATACATGTTAATTTCTTCCCCTGACTTTGTGTAGGATTTTAACCACCATGAATACGAATAATCATGACTTCCGGAATCGTGGCCTGATATGTTTATATTCGTGTTATTTGAATATGGGGTGTTGCTTTTTTCAATCCATTGTTTGGATATAATTTGGGTATCATTATAAATTCCATTATTTAAGTACGTAACACCAATTTTTACCATATCTCTTGGTGTCATCTCCAAGCCACCACCTGCTTCAATAACGCCATTATCAAATAGAAGAGGCCAATTGAAAGAGTCAATTTCTAATGGTTTGAATATATATTCTTCCGAGAATTTATCAAGTTCCATATGTGATGCATTTTTGATGATTTCTCCTAAAATTATTGTATTTCCACCTGAATAGTTGAAAGTAGTTCCGGGATTATGTATCAGAGGTTTCTCTAAAATAAATGTAATAGGATCTTTATCCTGAAACCAAATACCAACAATATCATTTGATTCACTGCCTAAATCAGCCCATTCTAAACCAGAGGTCATGGTTAACAGATGCTCAATAGTTATTTTTTCTTTACCACTCGTTTTCAAATGCTGGTGATCGGGTAAATAATCAAAAATAGATTGATCAACACTTTCAATAAAACCTTTATCAATAGCAATCCCAACACATATTGAAGTTATACTTTTAGATACAGATTTAACTCCATGCGGAGTTGATTTATCCCAATTAGTCCATTCACCATGATGATTTTCACCATCCCATTTATATCTGTGTCCTTGAAAGTATTCTTCAAATACAAGTTTGCTATCCTTGAAAATGATCATAGAATGTACTTCATCATACTTGCCACAATTTATTTTATCCACCGCTTTTTTTAGCAATACTGAATCAATATTCACCTCTTCTAAAGAGCCAACTTCAAATCCATCGTTAATATATTCAGGTGGATGATAAGAATATTTTAGAGTAGGCTTGCATTCACAACCTACAAGTATTAATGAGAGAACTAAAATTATTGAAATAGTGTATTCCGAGATACTATTTTTAAGTGTTTTCATTTGTAAATTTCATTCGATTATAATGACCCACAATGGTTTTGTATAAGAATAGTGCGGTTTTGTGTGCGAGGATTTTCCTAAGGGAAATCAGCCGTAACAAAAATGCACTAACCTTTGATTAAGCACTAATTTAAGCATTGTTTTTAGACGTTATTTTCTAATTATTATTATGTAATTCGGCAAAAGTATTTTTTAATTTCTTTAAGGATTCAATTGAATTGGCATAAGCATCTCGATTTTGTCTTATTGTAACCATTCTCGACAAAACCATATTTTCAAAATAGACCTCTTTTCCATAATTTTCTGAAGAATTGCCCATATACCTAAATCTTACATTTGGCATCAAAAAATTCTCATAAAACGCTGCGATTGCTTCTTGATCTAAAGATTCAAATCTTTTTATAGGGTAGAATGTTTCGTATGTTTCAGATATAGAATTACGCAAGTTTAAATCGTCAAACAATTTTAGATCGCCAGAAAATTTTAAATTTTCATACGTTATCATTATTGGGTAAAATTTATTAGAACTAATGAGCACGAATGATTTTAATGATAATTTGGGGTTATCGTATTCTTTGTTGTCTATTAATTGAAGCAGCGTATCTAGCTCTTTAAGCATTTCAGTTGCCCCATTTTCAAGGTCAGTTAGCTCTTTTAGGTTACGATCTGCTTCATCATTTAACTGAATAATGTATAAATCACGTAACTCTAAATTGTTTTTGTTTTTCGATTGCTCGTTAATTGCTAACGCAATAAGGATTCCAATAATTACAAGAATTATTTCTCCAACGGCATAGGCCAGATACTTTCCAAACTTATTTTCAGTCAGCATTTTTTGATGATTTTTTCTCAATAATTTTATCATAATTAGTTGTTTTTCCCTTGCAGCAAGCTGGCTCTATCGCTAAAAATGTCTACCCGACTTCGCACAAAATGCTTCGTTGGGCAAGCCAGACATTTTCTTTACGCTCAGCCCTCTAAATAATTTAATCATTGGTTAATGGTTACGTTTTGAATATGGTGCGAGCCGCATTTTATTCAATAATATTCTTTGATTTCAGTATTTTGTAAATTTTCTAATTCTTTGTCTAAGTATTACTAAATGCGGCTTGCACTATATTTATTGTTGTCTGTTGGCGTCTGTCATTTTTATATTCAACAAATCTTTTTTACCTACGCTATTATATTCTAATTTTTGCTTTTCTACTTTGTTGAATTTCCATTTCAGTCCAAACAAAAGTTTTAGGAAACCAATCCTTCTAATGATGAATTCATAAATTAGGTAGCACGCTAAACCGGTAAAAGCTACAATGAATATGAATTTTAACATGATGGGTATTTCCAATGGCAAAATAAACATGGCACCGGCATATAATACAAACATGTGAATAATGTACACAGGATACGCTGCCTGGCTTAAGTAGCTTAGGGTTTTACTTGGTTTGTTCAAGTACTTATAACCAAAACCGAAAACTCCAAATATCCAGCAATTTGATTCGATGGCCATGAGATACCCAGGCGCTTCAGTTCCAAATAGCACGAATCTAATACCATACAGAATGATGGCTAAACCAGCATACAACCATCTCCATTTCAAAACGGTTTGCCAGAACGTTTTACCACTGTATACTAAAAGGAAACCGAAAAAGAAGGCAAGAAACCCATTAAAAAAGCCATGCCAAGTCTGGGCATACAATGCAAACAGCTGGGGCTTTATCAACAAAACCTCAATGACAAAAAATAGGGATATCAACAAAGGTCCACCGGGATGGCTCATTAGAGAGGATAACGCTCTTTTGATTTTACCGTTCTCATGCTTCTTCAGATAGTAATAAAGCGGCAAAAGTAAGAGTACGTACACAAAGATATTTCCCAGGAACCATAAATGGCCTTGATGGGGATAATAGCCCAAGGGCATATTATAGTATTTCTGAAAAATAAACATATGCAATGGAGCAATGGCCAATATGCCAAAGGTGAAGGGCAACAAAATTCGTTTTGTCCGTTCCAGAAACAATTGCTTCCAGTTTCGTTTGCGCATGGCGAAATAGAGCCCCATTCCTGATACGTAGAATAAAAGTGGAATTCGCCAAACGTTTAGCATAGTCATGGGTGTCCATAAAGCCTCTACTGGTTCGTCACTTTTTATAAAGCCAATGAACATAGCCCAAGGTTGGAAAATGATGGCTATATGATAGATAAGTAATAAACCAATAGCAACCACTCGCAACCAATCGATATCGTGTCTTCTTTCTGATGTCATTATGTTATTGTTTTTAAATTAATGAGCGTCTGTCCATAAAGTCTGAGTCTGAGCTAGAATGTTTTCTGGCCAGGCTTGCGAAGTTCAAAAAAACGGAGTTTACTCTTGTAATTGAGTATTTTTTTAACAAGCATAACGCAGCCAGAGGACATTATAGACAGGATCAAATTATTGTAGCATCATGGCAATCACAGGACGCGTTTTTTCCACTTCGTTTAAATCAAGTTGCAAACCAAGTGGTCCTAATTGTTGTTGGAGCATTTCATAGAAGGGTTTCATATCAGCAAATGGCCCCATAACAGTTTCTCTGGGAGTTGCACCAAAGTTGTTTTTTGCGGCCTTATCCGCATTGGCATCAATAAGCAACTGTACGATTTCGACCCGACAAAAAAATGCGGCGTTGTGCAAGGCTGTGCCCCCATCATTATTTTTAAGGGTCAGATCTGCGTTGGCATTGATCAGTGCTTTGGCAATCTCAATTTTATTGAAAGCAGCTGCGGACATCAAAGGTGTTGAGTTGCTCATTGGGTCTTTCTGATTAATATCGGTACCTGCTGCGATGTGTTGTTTTACGATCTCGAGGTTACCGGATAACACGGCAGTTTGAATATTCATTTTCGGTTTGTCTACTTCCGCTTTAGCTTTGTTACTATTGCTCGCTTTGGTATTCGTATTCTTACTCGACTGGGCGCAGGAACTTGTTAGTAAAAGGATTAGGAGCAAAAAATTTAAAACAGTTTTGAAAGAATTAATTCTGGGCATTTTCATGATTTTAAAGTTTAATAATGTTATTAATATTTGTTTCTACAAAGATGGGGTGAGCGTTAAGGCGAGACTTATGAGCTATGCGCCAGATTGTGTAAAGTTTGAGGAAGGGATAAAAACTATGGCGCAAGGATATAAATTATGATGCAAGAGTTGATTTTTCCGATAAATATGCCAATAACCTTATGACATCTATTTGCATAAATTTCTCTAATTTAGTCCAAGCAAAAAAACAGCATGTCGGACCCATCATTTATCGGAGGTCATTTTATTGACAAGGCAGAAGCCCTCATTGTGGAGAACCTCTCTAACGAACAATTTGGTGTTTCTGAACTGGCCGAGGCCATGAACATGAGCCGTTCTAACCTGCTCAGAAAGGTCAAGAAGGATACCAAGCTTTCAGTGAGTCAGTTCATTCGTCAGGTTCGTTTGGAAAAAGGTATGGAGATACTTGGACAGACTTCGTTCACTGTTTCGGAAGTCTCCTTCAATGTTGGCTTTGGGAGCACTTCTTATTTTATCAAATGCTTCAGGGAATATTATGGGTATCCGCCTGGTGAGGTAGTTAGGAAAGGAGACGTTGATAAAAGTCTGGGAGGCTCAACTGCCAGGCAGCGTCAGTTGGTTGCCATTATGTTCACCGATATTGAGGGATATACTTCTCTCATGCAAAAGGATGAAAGTAAAGCTATTGCTTACAGAGACCGACACAGAGAAGTTTTTGATTTCACCACCAGGAAATTTAACGGACGTATCCTTCAGTATTATGGTGATGGTACTCTAAGCACATTCCCAAGTGCCATTGATGCTGTGCAATGTGGAATTGAAATGCAGCTTGCTTTCACGAAAGAGGAACCCAGGATCCCAATCCGCATTGGTATCCATTCAGGTGACATTATTGTGACTGATCAAGATATTATCGGGGATGGAGTTAATGTAGCTTCCCGTATTGAGGCATTAGCTACAACAGGAAGCGTTTACATCTCTGAAAAGGTGTACGATGAAATAAAAAATCAAACTGAACTGTTAACGGCCTCCATGGGTGTTCATACACTGAAGAATGTTACAAAACCCATTGAAGTTTATGCTGTTTCCAATCATGAACTTGGTGGCATTGACACGCCCGATACCAGAATCGCGGGAGATTCAGGAGGTAGTTCATATATAAAATGGTCCATAATTGCGGTCGCTGTAATCTTCCTTACGATCTTTACTTACTTCTCCGGCTTCATTAATCGGGAATCAGGCTCTGATTCCATAGCAGGGATCGTTGACAAGTCCATTGCAGTCTTACCTTTTAAGAATGAGAGCAGTGATTCTTCGAACCTTTATTTTGTCAACGGTCTCATGGAGTCTACGTTAAGCAAACTGCAGAAAATCAAAGATCTGCGTGTGATCAGTCGGTCCTCAGTAGAAAGATACAGAAAAACGGACAAGCCAATTCCGGAGATGGCTGAAGAACTCAAAGTTGCCTACTTTGTGGCAGGTAGCGGGCAGAAGATAGGAGATCAGGTTTTACTTAACATTCAATTGATTGAAGCTTCCAGCAACAGACAGATTTGGGCAGAGCAATATAAACGCCAGGTCGTAGATATTTTTGAGTTGCAGAATGAAGTGGCAAAGAAAATCACCGAGGCAATTGAGGCAATTGTGACCCCTGCCGAGCTTGAGCTAATAGAGAAAAAACCAACCGAAAATCTCATTGCTTATGACTACTATTTACAGGCACTAGACCCATTTCTTTCCAGAACTAAGGAAGGACTTGTACAAGCCATTGGATTATTTGAAAAAGCTATTGAACAGGATCCGGAGTTCGCCCTGGCTTATGCCAACATCGCTATATCATACTATGTTCTCGAAACGGGTCAAATCGAAAAACAGTACACCGAAAAGATTAATAGCTACGCAGACCAGGCCTTGCTTTATGATTCAAAATCCGCCAGGAGTCTGATCGCCAAGGCTTTTTACTACATACAAACAGAGGAGTACCAACTAGCCTTGCCTCATCTTGAAAAGGCCCTGGAGTATAATCCTAATTCAAATTTGGCGGTGCAAATGCTTGTGGATTTCTATTATCGTATGGTTCCCAATTCGAACAAATCCCTGGAGTACTCCTTGAAGGGGGTTCAGCTTAATCTTGCCAGTGATTCTGTCACCCAGAGTTATATCTATTTAGGGCTGAGTAATGCCTTGGTGACATCAGGGTTTGTAGATGAGGCGTTAAAATACATCAACATGTCATTGGATTACGATGCGGGAAATTATTATGCGCCACATTTAAAGGCATTTATCCTGTTCGCCAGGGATGGTAATAGTGAAAGAACCAGGAATTTGCTAATAAAGGAATGGAATAAGGATACCACCCGCCTTGACATTTTACAGGATATTGCCAAGTTGTATTATGGGCAGGAAAATTATGACAGCGCCTATTTCTATTTTAAAAAATTTGTCAAAGCTAGAGAAGATAATGGTCTGGACATTAATGTGCAGGAAAACGCCAAAATTGCGCGGGTCTATCAAAAGATGGGTTTGGACAGGGAAGCGGAGGAATTATTTAGTGATTTTTCAGAATATTGTGAAGAGGATCACTCTTCTTATAGAAGTGTTAATTTTGTTTGGAAATACGCCTATGAAGGGAAGATCGACCAGGCTATCGAACAACTCAGAATATTTTCAGAAGTAGAAAATATTCAATATTGGTTTTTGTTAATTGAAGATGAACCATTGCTTAAACCGTTAAAAAGTCACCCAGAGTTTGAGAGCATTATGCAAAAAATCAAAGATCGGTTCTGGGAAAATCAGACACAACTCAGAAAGTCATTGGAGGCTAAGGGTCTGCTATAATTACTTAAACAAGTCCTCTTCCCACTCGAGAAGCGCTACAAGTGCACCATCTTTGGCCAATATAATAATTGGCGTAGTTTATCCATTTAGTAGGAAATGCCACATAACGATCTTGATAAAATGAGTTTCAATTAATTTTATCTCATGTTGGTGGTTGTTTATTTAAATAATTATACTCTTAGTCTTGTCAATAGTACTATAATCTTCCTATTTGTAAAAAATCAAACTAAAAGGGAATACCATATCATAGATTACTGTCTCCAGGCAGAATTTTTATTTTAATATTTTTAAACGCGACCTTACCACCATACTCCTGAAGACTTATGTGACCTGATTTGGTAATGCCGAAACCGGGCCAGTCAGCAAATCCGGAATTTGCGATCATTGCTTCCCACTCTGGTCCATGGACTGGAAAACGTAAAACTTCTTGATCATTAAATACTACATATCCGATATTTTCATTATGGTCAATATGGATAAGGTAGTGGTTCCAAATCCCTGCAGCTTTACTCACGATAGAGGACGGAGCCATCAAACCATACAATGATCCTGCACGATTTATATCACCACGTTCCTCTACATATTCTTTCCAGTTATCATCTAAAATTTGAATTTCAGGCCCTGTTTGATAAGGATGCTCAAATTGCTCGTTCTCAATAACACCCCAAAAAATTCCAGAATTTCCCTGATGAGCAATATTCCACTCTATTGAAAGTTCAAAATTGGTGTATTTATTGTCTGTTACCAAATTGGAGCTTTTACCCTCTGTACGTAATTGATAGTCAAATGCCAACACCCCATTTTCAACATACCACCCGTCATGGGAATCAACTGCTCCATCTGCTCCATAAGTATGCCATCCCTCCAGATCTTCCCCGTTAAATAATTCAATCCAACCGTCTTTTGATGGACTACATCCAACTAAAAGAAGACAAAAAAATAGCAAGTAAATTCTATCCATATTCATAAGAATTTTATTATTTGAAACTCAACTACTTTTTTGTGTTTATCTAAACCTATTTACTTTTAATCATTGTAAGAACCATTTTAAACTTTTCTACTGCTTTTAAGGCATGAGGTATACTTGCGGGCATTATAATGGTGTCACCAACTTCAAGAACATTTGAAACTCCATTTATTATTATATCGGCTTTCCCATCAACTATCAATACCAAAGCATCAAATGGTGTTGTGTGTTCGCTTAACCCTTCTCCTTTGTCGAACGAAAACAAGCTTATATTACCTGTTTCTTTTTTGAGTATATGTTTGCTGACTACAGCTTTTTCAGCATATGAAATACTTTTTGCAAATGAGAAAATTTTTCCCTTTTCAAATTCGTTATTTTCCATTTATTATAGTTTTTTATTTATCGTACAGTCACATGATTGTAGTTCTTCCTCTGATTTTAATATAGTATTTTCCCTGTTGCGCATAACGGTCTTGTGTATGGTTAGTGGCTATGAGCACTAAGTTAGCAAAAAGATACAGCGTAAAGGAAATTCGGCAGAATTTCCATGGTAATCATTAAACGCTCTCCAGCAATGAATTATACACGTCTTAAGTTTTATTTTTTTAACTTCCAGCAAATGGTGTCCCGAAAACTCCGACTGCAAGTTCTACCCAAACAAGAAAGAAAGCAAACAAAATAACACCACATAGTATAATTCTGCTCTTTATAGTTTTTACTCTTCTCATTATAATTTCACATAACAAGCCTGTTCCAGTCAATAAAATTCCCATTATTACAAAGTCTGAACTTGTCCAGTTCACTTCATCAGTAAATTGCATAGCTATAAATGGAATTAGCAATAGGATAACAATTCCTGTTAGGATTATAATTAGCCTTTTGTTTTTCATTTTTCTAAAGATTAAATGTTTATGTTTCGAATTGAAATTAATTTTTCACATTCTATCGCTATTTTTTTAAAGAATAATAGAATACGCCAAGTCTATTTTATAACTAATTCAGCAAATCGATCAACTGCATACCAATTTGAATCATACATAGGAACTCTGTGGTCAAGGCGAGATTTTCCAAAAGTAAGCGCGTACTCATATTTAGCGTTTTTTTCGACATCCAGCCGAGATATATTTATACTGGTTTTCTGATCTATGATATTCAACTCACTTAGTGGTATTTCTATTTCAAATTGCCATCCATTTTCATTAGGCGTCGCTGCAGCTTTCGCCGTACTGTTCCAGATTTTAGCATTTCTATTCCAGAATACGGTTTGATCCTGGGTATCCAATAAAGCGCCTTTGGGATTTATGACGTAAACATAAACTTCCTTCCCAACACCAATGAAAATTTTTATGTTTTCATCCCTTAGAATTTGTGGATCATCTCTTTCATTTGTTCCAGATTTTGAAAATTCCTCAGATGCTTCAACCTTACCTGCAACATATAATGTGTTCTTTGCTTTATTTATACCTATCACCACCGCAGTATTCTGTAAGGGTAAACCACCTTGAATATCATTAAATTGATCTATAGTTTTATTTTTATCCCAGCTGATATCTGACAAATCTCCGTCGATCACAGGCGGTTTTTTTACAACAAAAGGTTCGACCAATTTTGTTTTTCCAACTTTTAATGGATAGAATTCAACGGTATTGTTTTTGAAAGCCATTTTTCCTTCCGGTGTCTGAAAATGAAGCTTGGCAGCTGGTAATGGATAGATGCGATCAATTTCTGATGTGGCCTTATAGTTAATTTTAATTTGTTGTCCTGGTTCGATGATTACTGTTTTGGGAGCATTGGTCTCCCAGTTTTTCGTTGTTTCCCAACTAAATGTCATCTGTAATGAATGTTTAAATGGGTTTTCAATTTCTATTGTTTGATTCACTTTTACCTTTCCCTTAAAATCTTCTCTAGGCAAATTGATGATTGCATTAGTAAGGTCACGTTCAATTTTGAATACTTCGTAGGAGATAAATTCCTCCGGCGAATTTTCTGCTTCTTTGTCATAAATAAAGGCGTCAAACACATTTCCTTCATCATCAATGGCTCGACCGATTATCCGGTCACCCTGAAAATCCATAACAGTTATATGATGCACGCTTCGTCTGTTAGCCGCATGTACCTTTGGTACGATGGGATAGTTTGGGGCTCCACCACCTCCTGAAATCATATGATAGATTCCTCTGCTTGGCTTACCCTGATAATTTCCTATGCCATAGGTCCTCTGATAATAATGATCATGGCCATTGACGACAAGATCAACTTCATATTCTTCAAATACTTCCTGCCAAACCCATCGTTGAGGTTCTATACCACGGGAAGGATGACATCTGAATAAAGGATGGTGAAAGAATACAATCTTCCATTCTGCATCGGCATTCTCTTTTAGGTCATTGATAAGCCATTTGGTTTGCTCAGAATCAATAGCAAAAGGGGCTTCTTTTGCATTACTATTCAATGCTATGAAATGCGCGTTTCCATAGTCAAAGGAATAAAAGGACTCACCATTTTCATCGGGTACTGACATATATTCATAATAGTATGGTGAATTCATTTCATGATTACCCAGACTTGGGAAAACGGTAATGTTTTCAGACAATCCTTTCATGGGATCGAAATATTGTTCCTTCCATTGCTGATAAGAATCACCCCTGGATACCAGGTCTCCAGAGTGAATGATCATGCTTGGATTCAATTTCAGAATTTGAGCAACAATCCTTTTATGGGTTTCAGGATAAGTACGATTATCACCATAAGCAACCATTCTCCAATTGGGTGTCCCGGGTACCGGTGCGGTAGTGAAGGAAGCACTTTCCAGCATTGTACTGTTGTAGCTAACCTTGTAATAGTATTTGGTACTGGGTTTTAGATCATCCAATTTAATTTCATGAATTTTAACTGGGTGCAATTCGCTCTTTTCATTGCTGAAACTATCATCTTCACTATAGTTCACCGTACCCAAAGTAGGATTTACCGTTTCCCACTTGATAATGATTGAGGTTGGAGTGACGTACTGCAGATAAGGATAAATGTGCAAATTCTCAGGGTAACTATCGGTCTGAGCAAAAAGGCTGGTATACACTAGTAGGAAAAGAACGGATGTTAATATTGATTTGCATAATTTGAATTTCATAGTTGTGTGCGTTTGACTTGTATCATTAGTATATTCTCCATTAATGAAGGCTAACGGTTAGTATAAAACGCGTTTCAAAACATTTTATACATTTTAAGTTTACTCTCCTTAATTTTTAAGTATTAATCAGAAAGAACATAAATATTTCCATTGTTCATTACAAAACCAGACTGAACATTAGACATGTTCTGGCGTAGTTTTTTGACTACTCTTGTAGTTTCAGAGCAACAGATTCCTGTCCGCCGGCTAACAAGGTCATGCTCACTACTTGCCCATCGACATTTGAATTAAATGTGACTTGAATGTTTACCTCTTTTGCAGAAAATACATTTTCTGATCTTGGTTCAAATTCATATTCCTCCTTATTCGAAGCTATTCCTTTTAAATATTTGCCTTTTTTAAAAAAGGTGATCACAAAATCAGGAGATAGCTCATAGTTGCCTTCGTAGCTTTCTAGAACGGCGTCATCAACAATAATTTCTTTAACCAAATTTTGAGTATCAATATAAATTTCTCCATCTTTCATAACAAAAACCATATTGAACATTGTATTTGAAAAATCGTTTTCAATGTCTCCTTTTACGGCAACAATATCAGCATAGGCGCCGTCTATAATAACACCTAAATCATTTTCTTTTTCCATAAACTTTGCGGAAAGATATGTAGATGAGCGCAGTATATCAAGAGGTTTCATACCCTCTTCTTGATAGGCTAATAAAATATTCTTAGCGGCTTCTCCCTGAGGCATTTCTAAATCTAAATAATTGTCTGATCCAGTTACTATAGTTACACCAGCTTTAATGGCTTTTTGCAACCTGTCCCGGTATTTGTCTTTAGCCCTTTTCAGATTTTTCTCTCTATTCCATTTAAAGTCAGTTATATCATACATCTTGTGGAAAAGCGGCTCTGAGAGATCAGTCGGAACTAATACCACTTTCTTCTTAGCCATAAGTGTTAATGTGGTATCGGAAATTTGGTATCCATGCTCAATGCCGTCTACTCCAGCAGTTATGGCTTCCCAAACCGCCAAGTCTGTGGTAGCGTGAGCGGTGACCTTTTTACCGTAGCGATGTGCCATTTTCACAATCGCTTTCATTTCATCCATAGTCAGGCTGGTATTGTTAGGTGAATTGTTTGCACAGATCTTAATAATATCGGCACCATTATTCACGTGTATCCTTACGGCATTAATTGCATCATCCACACTCCTTACAATGGTATATTCATCATCAATTACATCTCTGTATTTGTTCATTAAACCCGGCACCTGCCCTCCTTCTGAGATGATTATTGGTCCGGATACAAACATTCTCGGACCATCAACTGTACCCTCATTAATTGCTCTTTTTAAGGCAACGTCAAGAAAGGGTCCCGAATCTCCCAGGTCCCTTACAGTAGTAAAGCCATTTTCTAACCACGATTTAGCACGTTTAGAACCTCTAAGAACTCTTAATGCATCACCTTCGAATAACAACATATCGCCTGAAGGATTTTCGGCATTCAAGTTTTCAAGGAACATTAAATGGGTATGACCATCTATCAAACCTGGTAAAACAGTGTAATCAGTTAGATCTATTATTTTAGCATCCGTTGGAATTAAAATTTCACTCCCAACTTCTGATATTCTATTTCTTTCAATTTTGATGATGTAATCGGAAAGCATCTCTCCTTTTTTGGAATCAAATAATTTTCCGGCTTTAATGTAAGTGGCATTGTCCTGAGCTATAGTTGGATTTATGACAAATGATAAGTAACAAAGTATCATTACGCATTTTAGTAATCTATTCATATTGTTCGTTATTTGATAATTGCAAACGGTTAGGCTCGTATGTTTGGTTCTTAGTTTGAAGATAAGATATTTATGTTAATTGAAATACATGATTAAAGAAGGGATTTAGAGGTTCGGCTAGATACATTA
>CBDTVZ010000036.1:0-14649 GCA_965363995.1 uncultured Eudoraea sp. | reverse complement strand
CTCTGAAATTAAAGTCCACATAACCGGTCCCAGCGAAATGGCAAAAGCGGCAACATACAGAAGAATAGCAATTAAAACTAAGGTAGCATTAATCTGTATAAAATTGGTAATTTCATTTCGTTTGAACTCAAGAAACAGGTCCTGATCCATTGCAGGCTCAACTTCCTCAAAGAGTGCAGCCTGACTGTCAAACGACTTGCCATTAAAATCTGACAATGCCGTTCTAATTTCATTGTTACTTATTTTAGCCAGGGTATTATCATTAAAATCATAAGTTGCATTATTAAAGGCGAAAGCGGCCAGTAGAAGTGCAATAGTCATAAAGGTAGTTCCTATCAACAAAAGGGGCTTCCGGCCCAGTCTATCAATTAACCAAATAGCCACCAATGTAAATACAAGGTTGGTTAGCCCCACGACAATAGCCTGTAAAAAAGAGGAATCCGTGCTTCCGCCAGCTTGTTCAAAAATGGTTGGGGCATAATAAAAGACTGCATTAATACCAGTAATTTGCTGAAAAAAAGCAATCCCTATGGCAATTATCATAATGGTGCGATTTCTGTATTTAAACAGATCGGATAACCTGCCTTTTTCTTCCGTAGATGACATTCCACGTTGGATTTCTGCAATGGTGACTTCAGCATACTCTTCACCACCTATTTTAACAAGGATCTTTCTTGCCAGTTTAACTTTATTTAAATTCCTGATTAACCATCTCGGACTTCTTGGCACCGTAAAAAGTGCTAAAAAATAAATAGCTGCAGGAATTGCCTCAACACCCAACATCCAGCGCCAGCTTTCTCCCTCCATATTTACAAGAAAGTAATTGGAAAAATAAGCCACAGAAATACCAATTACAATATTCAATTGATTGAACGATACAAGACTACCCCTAAGTTTCGGAGGGGCAATTTCTGCGATATAAATTGGTGCTATTAAAATTGCACCGCCAATTCCAATACCTCCTATGATTCTGGCAATAATAAATTCTGTATAACCGGTTGCCAAAGCAGACCAGGTTGCAGATATCGAAAAAAGTGCTGCTACAATAATTAATATCTTCTTTCGGCCGAACCTATCGCTCATAGGCCCCGCTAATAAATTTCCGGCCATTGCCCCGAAAACTACACAGCCAACTGAAAATCCGAGCATCCATTCGGTCATTTCAAAATAGATAGTGATTCCTTTGACCGCACCTGAAATTACAGCACTGTCAAAACCCAATAAAAACCCTCCAAGAGCGACTATAAGGCTTATGAATATGGTATAGGACTTGTTCATTTTTACTTCTGAATCGGCTTTTACCATGTTTTTCAGTTTTATTTGGTTTGGTTTATTGGTGAACAGATAAATTACTATTCCGACATCACAATGGTTTGAATTCCGTGCCCGGGAATATCAACTTTTGCTGTTTTTGAATTCATTGTAATGCTGTATTCTAAGGGAGCATCACTTTGATTCATAGCAACGATCACTATACTACCGTCTTCATTTACAAAAGCAGTTGACAGCAAAGAATTTGAACTTGAAACACTGCTAATCCTTTTGGCACCGGGACGTATAAATTTCGAAAAATGCCCTATGTAATAATAAGAATAGGTTAATGTAAGTTCTCCTGTTTTGGTGTCTCCATGTGCCGGAGCAAAACATAAATTCCCCACATGGTTGGGCCCTCCTGTTTCATCCAATAAAATATTCCAGTCTGTCCAGGCAACGGTTCCATTGTTAAAGTCATTTATCATAGACCTTCCATAGCGTTCGGCAAGTCTTTCTTCCTCTATTTTATCAATATCATAACCTTCGTTACAGCCTTCCGTAAAAATCAAATTCTTATCAGGAAATACCTCATGAACATTTTGCACATTATCGAACATTGGAATGCCATCTTTCCAATCTTCATACCAGTGAAAGCCAACTCCCCAAACATATTTAGCTGCCTCCGGGTCATTTAAAATAACACTTGCCCTTTGAAATAATAGATCGCGGTTGTGATCCCAAACAATGATATTTTTATCCCCCATACCCTCATTTTCCAATGTTGGGCCCAGGTAGTTCTTTAGAAAGTCACGTTCTTCTTCTGCTGAATAAATACAAGATTCCCAGCGCTGTACGGCCATTGGTTCATTTTGTATAGTAAGGCCCCAAATAGGAATGCCTTCTGCCTCATAGGCCTCTATAAATTTTACATAATAATTGGCCCAGGGCTGATAAAACTCCGGCTTTAATTTCCCGCCCTGCAACATATTATTATTCGTTTTCATAAAGGCCGGCGGACTCCATGGACTTGCATACATAGTTAATTCTCCGCCTGCCGCTTCAATCGCCTTTTTGGTAAAGGGTAATCGGAATTGTCTATCATGATCTATGTTGAAAGTCTTTAGCTCAGCATCTCCTTCTTCTACATAGGTATAACTCCCAGTTGAAAAATCACAACTATGAATAATAGTTCTCCCCAAAGAATATCCGATACCATTTTCTTTACTGTAATAGGCCTCTAAAAATAATTTCTGATTTTCCTCTGACAGCTTGTAAAAAGTCTCTGCCGCAGCGTCGGTCAAAGCCGCACCAATTCCTAATAATGTTTGAAATTGTTTAGATGGATCCACGAGTACGTCAATTTCAGTCTCTAAAGGTTGTTTAAAATCATTGAATGTCAAGGCTCCTGTCTCAGAAAGCTTTAGATCGGTCTTATGGGCAGTAGTATAAATGCTGGCATTCATGTCTGTTGTAGATATAATTTTCATTTCAGGTTCTGCAACCAATTTTTCGGGCGATTCTTTTTCTTTGGTTGAGCAATTAACGAATAACAGTGATAATGATAGCATAGCCGCTAATCTTTTGACAATCTGTTGCTTATTTCTTTGTTCCATTTTAAGAGACATTTAGATTTCTATTGAAATTACTGTGATAATCTGTTTCCTGACTATAGATTCCATTTAAAGAACTAATATAAAGAGTACTTTTTGAGGTATCTCCTGAGTCCTGGTTACAAGCCGTTTGTTACAAACATCGTTATCCTGCACAATTTAATAAAAAAAAGGTTAGGGGAACCATCTAACCTTTTTCTACTAAAGAAACTTATTGATATACCCTTATCTAATCTATTTCCATGGTAGATTGTGCAAAACCAGGGTCTGTAGCACCCTCCAAATTACCACCCATGGCCACGTTTAAAGTAAAAAAGTACTTCATGTGTAGTATTTTTTTGAATGTGCAATATATATTATTATAAATAGATATTTTTAAATCTTACCTCTACAAAAAACATACAAACTAAACAAATTGTAGGAATTTTGTCAAAAAAATCCTTAAAATATTAAGGGCTTCACATTTCATCGATGACGAAATAAACTAACAAATCCATAAGATTTTGAGCTTTGTATAGGTAATGTTATGGTGTTTAATATGACCGTTATAACTTGCTATAAGCCCAAAATGTAGTTTGCAAGGCTATTTTCGCGAAGTAGATTCATTTTTTTTACGTAACCGATAGCGTTTAACCTCAACACTCTTAACCGATATATTGAGCAGCGGAGCAATTTCTTTGGAGGAGAGGTTTAACCGAAGGTAGGTACATAACCGAAGATCATTAAAGGTTAATGAAGGATGCAATCCTTTAATTTTCTTAAGAAAATTAAAAATCAGACAATCTCAGCACTTAACCCTGCCTGCAATAATTTACTGCAACGAGGTTCTAAGTCCTTATATTCCCCAGTTTTGACAGTGCATTTGCCTTTGTAATGAACTATTAATGAACATTGTTCTGCCTGTTCTGCGGTATGTTCACAAACATCAATTAATGTGTAAATAACATGTTCAAAGGTATTTACTTCATCATTGAACAATACTATTTCATTTTGTTTCAACGTCTCCTCATCCAAAAGTAGTTCTTCGGAGACTTTTTCCTTAGTACTCATACAGATAGGTTTTTGTATGAACTAAAATACATATTTTGACGCAACCCAGTTATTTTTTTCCAGATTTTCTTGCAATGTAAGCCCGTGTGACTCACATTCCTTTGAAATAAGCGCCATATCTTCTTCATAAAAACCACTTAAAAGCAATACTCCCCCTTTTTTCAGGTGCCTTATATAAACTGAGATATCTGAAAGTAAAATATTGCGATTTATATTCGCTAAGATGATATCGTAATTTTGATCTGTCAATAAATTCGCATCACCTTCAAAAACATTAATCTGTTCACATTTATTAGCAGATACATTTTCCATGGCATTCAGAAAACTCCAATTATCTATATCTATAGCATCTACAGATCTGGCCCCTTTCATAGCAGCCAAAATAGCCAGAATTCCGGTACCACAGCCCATATCCAATACAGTTTTATCTTTGAAATCTAGTGCCAAAACCAATTGAAGCATCATATGGGTAGTTTCATGATGTCCGGTGCCAAAACTCATTTTAGGAGTTATAACTATATCAAAGTCAACATCCGGTTTGTCATGAAAATGGGCTCTTACAACACATTGATTATCTACATTTATAGGTTCAAAATTCTTTTCCCATTGTTCATTCCAGTTTAGCTGTTCAATTTCAGATACTTCATAATCAATACTAAAATCTTCATTGGAAAGAATCTGAACATTTTTGAAATCCAGGGGATTCCATAACTCCTTTTGTACATAAGCAAGCAACCCATCCCGGGTTTCCAAAAAACTGTCAAAACCCAGTGCGGCCAGCTCCGCTATTAAGATATCCATAGCAGGCTGTAAGGGATTTATCGAAAATCGATATTCCAGAAAGAGTTCTTGCATAAATGTTCAGATAGCCTCAATAATGGCAACAAAATCGTCTGCCACCAAAGCAGCTCCGCCTATTAACCCCCCATCCACATCGGGTTTTGAGAAAATCTCCTGGGCATTTGAAGGTTTTACACTGCCACCATACAAAATGGACACTTCATTCGCTATTGAAGTATCATAAGCTTCTATGATCGTCTTACGGATAAAAGCGTGCATTTCCTGAGCCTGTTCCGGAGATGCGGTTTCACCCGTGCCAATGGCCCAGACAGGTTCATAAGCGAGTACAATATGCTGCCAGGCATCTGCTGGTAAGTCAAAAAGACCGTTCTTGAGCTGAGATTCCACTACCTTGAAATGATTGCCAGACTTTCTCTCTTCCAATTCTTCTCCAAAACAAAATATGACGCGCATATTGTTTTCCAAAGCAGCCTTCACTTTTTTAGCTAAAAGATCATCGGTTTCTCCAAAATATGCTCTCCGCTCTGAATGTCCTATAATTACGATATCTATATTGATGTTTAGAAGCATATCCGCAGAAATTTCCCCGGTATAAGCCCCATTTTTGGCAAAATGCATATTCTGGGCTGCGACTTTAATGTCTGATGATTTCAGAATACGAGCCGTACTTTCCAGGTTAACAAATGTTGGAGCTACAATGACTTCTGCCGCTGTTTTCGGTAATTTACCTGATAATTCTTCCAATAAGGCCTTAGTTTCGCTTAAGTTCTTATTCATTTTCCAGTTTCCGGCAACTATTTTACTTCTCATTTTTAGTTCTTTTATGTTTATAATAGGTGTTGTTTTATTCTAATTGTCATTACAGTTTATTCAATACCATTACTCTAAAGACTTATTCAATTTTCAAATCCTCAATATCATTATAATGGACCTTTTGAGTTATAGTCCCCCTATTTAGGATCAAGATACCCGGATTAGACCTAACAATCGTTTTTAAAGTGGTCTCATCTGTAAAATAAAATTCAAATCCCAATTGGTATTCTTCAATTATCTTGTTGGTCCATTCCCTGTTAGAGGCCGACATTCCAATGACTTTATATCCCTTATTAATGGCTCTATCGGTAATATCCTTTACTTTTTCAAAGGCTTCATATTCGCTTTTAGCCAGGTCATAGGCAACCACTATAATTAGTTTAGGTTCCTGCATTAACACGGCAGTAAAATCCTCCCCTTCCTGCTCAATAGTAAAATCATGGATAGGAGGTTCATATCCCTTCTGTATTTCTTTAGTCTCCACTCCAATAAATTCACCGTCAACATCAGGGTATTCCCCATTGGTTACGATTACTTTTTCTTCTCCCTTACTATTAAATTTCCAGGAATATTCATAAATGGGTTTCGGCGCATCTTCCGGATATCCCATCCCGTCTTCTATATTGGCCCCAATCTTATAAGGCCTGAAGTCTATTACAGGTAGATGATTAAGCACATAGTTTCCATATATAATACAAAGTACTACAGATACCAAAGCAATAATTTGCCTTACCCCCTGGCTAAAAAGTGGCTTAATATATCGGCTGCCAAAGTATAAAATTAATATTAGTGCCAGAAGGATTACATCTTTTGTAAAGGATTCCCATGGCGTTAATTTAATGGCGTCTCCAAAACATCCGCAATCTGTTACTTTATTAAAATAAGCTGAATAAAAGGTAAGAAAAGTAAAAAACAGGATCATTAGTAACAGGCTCCATATGGTAAAATTCTTACGATAGCCTATCAAGAGGAATACCCCCAAAACTACTTCAAAAATGACTACAAAGATTGATATCGCAAGGGCATACGGCATTAAAAATGGCAAATCGAGAACTCCCTGACTAAAGTATTCTTCCAATTTGAACGAAAAGCCTACAGGATCATTAAGCTTTATAAAACCACTAATAATAAATAGTATTCCAACAAATACCCTAGAAAAGCCAACTAAATGTTTCATACTATTTATTGAATATTTATTGGGTGGATTCATTCATATGAATCATGGCAAAAACCGAATAATTTATGATATCCTGATAATTGGCTTCAATACCTTCACTAACCAATGTTTTTCCTTTATTATCCTCAATTTGCTTAACCCTCAATAATTTTTGAATAATCAGATCTGTTAATGAACTTATCCGCATATCTCTCCAGGCTTCCCCATAGTCATGATTCTTATTTTCCATTAGCGATTTGGTAATCCCCACATGCTTGTTGTACAAATTAATGGCTTCTGCCGGAGGAAGATCGGGTTCCTGGGCAACACCTTTCTCCAGTTGTATGAGCGCCATAATAGCATAGTTGATAATACCAATAAATTCAGATTTTTCTCCTTCGTCTACTTTTCGGACCTCGTTTTCCTGTAAACTTCTGATGCGCTGGGCCTTAATATAAATTTGATCTGTTAAAGAAGGGAGTCTTAAAATTCGCCAGGCACTTCCGTAATCTTTCATTTTTTTTGAAAATAAGTCCTTGCAAGTAGTTATGATGCCATCGTATTGTTCCGAGGTTTGCTGCATGTAAATTGTTCTAATTTGCGTAAATTTCGCTCAAAATAATGGAAACATCAAAGTTCGGAGTTTAATCTTGGTCTTCAAAATAATTTATACTCCAAATGGTTTAAAAATATCCTATGACAATAAATTGCAAAGGCACATTGATTGATTTAAAAAAGCCTAAAGTTATGGGGGTTTTAAATGTTACTCCTGACTCTTTTTATGATGGAGGAAAATATAAGGATGAGGCCTCTATTTTAAAACAAGCAGAAAAATTACTAGACGAAGGAGCTACTTTTGTGGACCTGGGTGCCTATAGTTCAAGGCCTGGTGCGACTGATATTTCTGAAGAAGAAGAATTGAAAAGGATTTTACCCGTTGTAGATCTGCTAATTAATAATTTTCCCGATATCTATTTGTCTATAGATACCTTCAGAAGTGGGGTAGCCCGCCGCTGTCTTGAAAATGGCGCGGCAATGATCAATGATATATCTGCCGGAAATATGGATCGTAAAATGATGCAAATCATATCAGATTTTAAAGTGCCATATGTAATGATGCACATGAAAGGAAATCCGCAGAACATGTCAAAGCAAACTAATTACAATAAGCTCTTAGAAGATATCCTCTATTATTTTTCAGAAAAAGTAGCTCTTGCCAAATCATTAGGTATTAATGACATAATCCTTGATCCTGGTTTTGGGTTTGCCAAGACTCCTTCACAAAGTTTTACTTTGTTACATCATCTGAATCTCTTTAAAACTTTTGGACTACCAATTCTTGTTGGTCTAAGCAGAAAGTCCATGATCTATAAGACCTTAGGTATTAATCCAAGTCAGGCCCTGAATGGAACCACTGCCCTAAACTCCTTTGCATTAACTAAAGGCGCCAATATTTTAAGGGTGCACGACGTTAAAGAAGCAGTGGAATGCATTGAATTAATGCAAGCGGTAAACCAAATTGAAGATTAATTTTTTGTTCATCTATTTTTTCTAATTTTACAAAAACGACAAGGATTGGACTTTTTTAACTTTCTGGATTTTAAAATCACGGACATCATAGACATCCTCCTTGTGGCTATACTTCTTTATTACATCTACAAACTGGTACGAGGTACTGTAGCTATTAATATTTTTATTGGAATTGTTATCGTATGGGGGTTTTGGAAATTAACCCAATTACTGGATATGAAAATGATCAGTAGTATGGTTGGTGGATTTATGTCGGTTGGTTTAATTGCTTTAATTGTTGTTTTCCAACAGGAAATTCGAAAATTCCTGCTTATGATAGGTTCAACTAATCTTGCCAATAAACGGAATTTTGTAAAACGATTTAAATTTTTAAGACAAGAAGGTATTGCTTCCGAACTGGATATTGATGCCGTTCTCAAGGCCTGTGACAAAATGAGCAAAAGCAGAACAGGTGCCATTTTGGTTATAAAACGAAGCAATTCTCTTGATTTTGTAAAATCTTCCGGAGACGCCATGCATGTTGAAATTAATCTACCCATCATAGAAAGTATTTTTTATAAGAATAGTCCATTGCATGATGGGGCAGCCATTATAGAGAATAATAATATTACGGCTACCAGAGTCATATTACCTTTATCCAATGAGCGTAATATTCCATTGCGTTTTGGTTTAAGACACAGGGCCGCTGTGGGAATTACAGAGCGAACAGATGCTATTGCACTTGTTGTTAGTGAAGAAACAGGATTGATCTCGTATATAAACAATGGCGAATTTGTATCCTATAAGGATTTATCTGAATTAACTAATAGGATTAAATTAGATTTACTCTAACCATGGAGTGCAAAAATTGCAGTACCATCCTAAAAAAAGATTTTAACTACTTTTCCAATTGCGTGGCCAAAGTTATATACAACAACTTGACTTTTAAAAACCTGTCTTGTGATTTTGGTCTTGATTGGGTATTTGGCTTAGGTAGCGCTTTCTATGTTGTACTTTTTACAACAGGAACAATCACTTTGGAAGATCTTAAACCAGTCAGGAATTAAGAGGATTTAAATCCCTAAGCTACTTCCTCAGCCATAAACTGGGCCTCATAGAGCTTATTGTAATAGCCTCCTTTTTTGAGTAACTCCTTGTGTGTGCCACTCTCAAGAATTTTACCGGCATCCATGACCAATATTTTATCGGCCTTTTTTACGGTGGCAAGGCGGTGAGCAATAATTATAGAAGTCCTGCCTATAGTGATTTTTTCCGTGGCTTTTTGGATCAGCTGCTCAGAATAGGTGTCAACGGAGGAAGTAGCTTCATCCAGAACCAATATGCTGGGATTACTCACATAGGCCCGTAAGAACGCAATTAGCTGCCGTTGACCGCTGGAAAGCATGGCTCCTCTTTCTTTTACATTGTATTGGTATCCACCAGGTAAACTCGTGATAAACTCATGAACACCTATTTGCTTTGCGGCTTCCTCAATACTCTCCAAAGAAATCGCTTTATCCCTGAGAGAAATATTGTTGGCTATGGTATCTGCAAAAAGAAAGACATCCTGCAATACAACTGCTATGTTCCTGCGCAGGGAAGCCAACTTGTAGTTGGTAATATTGATCCCGTCAACCAGGATTTCACCTGAATTAATCTCATAAAAACGATTTAAAAGATTTATAATCGTTGATTTCCCTGCGCCCGTTGCTCCCACTATGGCCACGGTCTGGCCCACTTTTACATCAAAGGCGATCCCATGCAATATTTCTTCATCTTTAAGGTAGCCGAAATGAACAGCTGAAAATTTTATATTTCCGAGTACATGATCTTTTTCAAGAGTTCCAATATCCTCAATATGACTATCTGTATCCAAAATTTTAAAAACCCTATTTGCTGCTACCATCCCCATTTGAAGCGTATTAAATTTATCAGCAATCTGTCTGAGTGGTTGAAACAACATGCCTGACAGCAGAATAAAGGTAAAAATTGTCCCGAATTCGTCCTCTTCAATATTAATTACGTTCTGCAGACCTCCGTACCAAACTATTAATCCAACGGTGATAGATGAAACGATATCGGCTATAGGGAAGAAGAAAGAATTGTACCAAACCGTTTTAAGCCAGGCATTCATATGCTTTTTATTTATTTCCCGAAATTTATCACTTTCTATTTTTTCTCTTGTAAACAGCTGCACGATCTTCATTCCTGTTATGCGCTCCTGAACAAAGGAATTCAGGTTGGAAACTTCAGCCCTTACATCTATAAAAGCTTTCTTCATTGCCCGTTGGAATATTCGGGTAACATATAAAATTACAGGTAGAACCGCCAGCACGATAAGTGCCAATTTCCAATTAATTATCAACATGACTATGCCCACAACGATCATTTTAAGAAGATCGGATACGATAACAAAAAAACCCTGACTAAAAATCTCCCCTATACGCTGCAAATCTGATACAGTGCGGGTAACGAGCAATCCAATTGAAGAATTATCGAAATACTTCATTTTAAACCCGATCATTTTATTAAAAAGGTTGATCCGGATATCTCTGATTACCGATTCCCCCAGCCAATTGGCATAATAACTAAAAGACAACTGGCTGATCACCTGCCCCATAAGTACCACTGCCATTGCGAGGATAAGAAATAAAAGATTTTGAGCATCACCTTGTTTTACGGCACCATCAATAATTTCACCGACTATAAGGGGAGTTAAAACCGCAAAACCAGAAATAAAAATGGCAGCCAGGGCCACTCCATAAAATGTGAGTTTATAGGGTTTAGTATAAGCTAAAACTCTTTTGAAGAGTCTAAAATCAAATGCTTTTCCGGTGTCTTTATCCATTAAATTCCAGAATGGTTGAAGGGTATAAAACTTTGGTCAAATATAAGCCTTTTGCGGGGACGGAAGCACCAGCAGTACTTCGATCCTTACTTTTTATAATAGTCTTAACATCTTCCAGAGAACTTTTTCCAAGACCTACATCCAGTAGGGTTCCCACTATAGCGCGCACCATATTTCTCAGAAAACGGTCTGCTGTAATTGTAAAAACAAGCTTGTCTCCAATTAAATTCCAGGTCGCAGATTTGATTTTGCACAGATTAGTTTTAACACCCGTATTTGACTTAGAAAAGCATTCAAAATCATCATACTCCAACAAAATGCCGGCTGCTTTATTCATTGCAGGAATATCCAATCTGTATTTTATAAAATGTGCAGTATCCTTATAAAATGGGTTCTTTTCAAGCGCTATCCAATATTCATAGGTACGTTCCACAGCATTAAAACGAGCATGTGCATCCTCAGGGACCACACTAATCTTTTGGATAGCAATATCCTCCGGCAAAAAGGCATTTAACTTATAAGTAAGGTCCGTTAAATTATTGATTTCATGAAAATCAAAATGCGCATACATATTTTTTGCGTGGACTCCGGCATCTGTTCTGCCCGCACCAGCAAGGCTTATCGGCGATTTTAGTAATGTACTTAATGATTCTTCCATTAGCTGTTGAACAGTAGAAGCGTTTGGCTGTCGCTGCCATCCGCGGTAGGCCTGTCCGAAGTATGAAAAAGCGACAAAATATCTCAAGCTATTATTCTATTTTTGTGAAAGGCAAAGATAACGAAGTTAGTCGTTTTAAATAAGGACGTCTGGTTTGCCTAAATCTGAACAAACTTTTTGTACGGCTGCAATGGACCTATTAGGCATTTGCTTGCTATAATAAATACTCACTGATATAATGACCCACATCTTACTTCTATCCGATACCCATGGTTATATAGATGATACTATCCTTAAGTATGCCAAACAGGCCGATGAAATATGGCATGCGGGAGATATTGGTTCTTTTGATGTTACCGATGCTCTGGCTGCATTAAAACCGATTCGCGCTGTCTATGGCAATATTGATAACCATAAATTACAAAAGGAATTTCCGTTGGACAAGCGGTTTAAATGTGAGAATGTAGCTGTTTGGATGACCCATATTGGAGGCTATCCCAATAGATACGATAAGAGAATCAGGGAAGAAATCAAAATGAATCCGCCTAAACTATTTATCTCAGGTCATTCCCATATTCTTAAGGTAATGTGGGACAAAAAACTAAACCTGTTGCATATGAATCCTGGTAGTTGTGGAAAGAACGGTTTTCATCAAATCAGGACCATGCTCCGGTTTGATATAGACGGCGGAGAAATAAAGAACCTGGAAGTAATAGAATTAGGAAAGCGCCAGGGATAGCAGCGGCATCCTTTTTTGCCATCATCTTGAGCACAGTAGAACGAAAAGCAAAAAAGATATAGCGAATAGCCCGGTCTTCTGCTGCCCTAATTTATTGAGGGCGAAGGAGGAGGCGCCAAAATATATACCAAAAAACCCAGGGAACTACCCCTGGGTTTTACGCACTAATACTACTAAGATGTTAGGTTTAACGTAAGCGATCAACAGATTTTACAAGATCTTCATCCTTTTTTATGGCCCTGTTAGCCAGGACTAAAAAAACGATAGAAAATACAGGAATGAGCATCCCAATACCCTTCTCTGAGACCGAGGTCTCTCCGGATAAGTTTAGCGATCGGTAAACGAAAAATCCCAGTAAAAAAAGATTTAATATTATATTCAACCTGTTAAAAACAAATTGATTTTTTCGGTTCTTGAATAAAAAGATAGTGATCAGCGCCAAGGCGGAAGAAGCTGCAAAAATAACTGCAACCCAACTGATATCTATCGCAAAAACCGTATCTCCTTCAATTCCGGTCCAAAGGCTCAAATAAAAAGGTAACACTCCTGTAAAGAGAGCCACCAAAATTAAATAAACGGTTTGTATGCGTTGAATCATAGTTTATCTAAAAACAGAAGTGCAAAAGTACATGTCTTTTAAAACAATACCATAATAATTAATATAAAAATAGCCCCTCAGTAATGTAAGTTCGCGGTATCAGCTATGACTAAGCGGGTTAGAACCAATCTATTTGTGCAATTCATATGTCGATACAAAAAGCGTAAGAATTAAATTAATAAGTAATAAGAGATGATTTGTTTAAAATAATTTGTACTATTGTGTCGTTATACATTATAACACTTACCTATTGGGGTCTCAATCCCATGTAATACCCAAAAAAAAATATACTCCAATTTTTATATACTATAATTTATTTTATACTCAATGTTTGAGATTTCAGATTTAAAAGCAAAAAAGCTGCCTGAGCTTCAGGATATTGCTAAAAATTTAAGTGTCCCCAAATACAAGACCTTAAAAAAACTGGATTTGGTTTACCAAATCCTTGATTTACAAGCCAGTAATCCCAAAGCTGTACAGGCTTCAACAGTGGCTGTAAAGGAAAAAGCACCAGAAAAAGCACGGGAAAAAACACCGGAAAAACCACACAGACCAGTTGTTCCTAAGGCAAGTATTAAGACTGCTCCTCAGAAAAACAGCACTTCTATAGAGAAGGTGGCTAAACCAGAACCAAAAAAGGAAGGTTCACAACAAAAAAGCCCTTCATATCAGGGCAATAAAGAACAACCTAAAAATAACCCTCAACACAACAAGGGCCAGCATATAAAAAAGATTCAGCATCATAAGAACGGGCAGGATAAAAAGACCAGTAATTATGATAAGGAGCTAAAAAATAAATACAAGCAACCTGAATACGAATTTGACAGTATTATTGAAAGCGAAGGCGTTCTTGATATCATGCAGGATGGTTATGGATTTCTAAGATCTTCAGATTACAATTACCTTTCTTCTCCCGATGATATTTATGTATCCCAATCGCAAATAAGGCTATTTGGCCTCAAAACAGGAGATACTGTTTTAGGAAATGTACGTCCGCCTAAAGAAGGAGAAAAATATTTTCCCTTAATAAAGGTGAATAAAATAAATGGAATGGACCCTCAGGTTGTAAGAGACAGAGTTTCTTTTGAGCACCTGACTCCTTTGTTCCCTGAGGAAAAATTTAATTTGGCAGAACGCCAAAGCAACCTTTCTACAAGAATTATTGACTTGTTTTCTCCAATTGGAAAAGGGCAACGCGGAATGATCGTTTCCCAGCCTAAAACAGGAAAAACCATGCTATTGAAAGATATAGCGAATGCTATTGCAGCCAATCATCCTGAAGTGTATCAGATTGTTCTTTTGATAGATGAACGGCCGGAGGAAGTAACGGATATGCAGCGCAATGTAAGCGGAGAAGTTGTTGCTTCTACTTTTGATAAAGAGGCAACTGAACATGTTCGGGTAGCCAATATCGTATTGGAAAAGGCCAAAAGACTGGTAGAATGCGGACATGATGTGGTAATACTTTTAGATTCCATTACACGTCTTGCGAGAGCCTATAATACTGTTCAACCTGCTTCGGGTAAAGTGCTAAGTGGTGGAGTAGATGCGAATGCTTTGCATAAACCAAAACGCTTTTTTGGCGCAGCACGTAATATTGAAAACGGTGGTTC
>CBDTVZ010000035.1:0-15420 GCA_965363995.1 uncultured Eudoraea sp. | reverse complement strand
CCGTAGCTCCGATGACCGCGCCGCGGCCGGGTCACGCCGACCTAACAGGAGCTGTCAAATACGGATATCAAGATTTGCGCCCATCGCTTGAACGAGCTTCAGCCCGTGAAACGACCATACGCGTAGCAGTAGGAGCGGTCTGCCGACATTTCCTGTCGCAATTTGACATTATTGTCGGTGGATATGTTCGTGCCGTTGATTTGTTTAAGCAAATTGCAGAAGATCGAAACTTAGATACCCGTGGACTTCATGCCTATGATGGACATATCAGGGATACTGATATAAAACTTCGAAAACAGGTTTGTGATGCTGCTTTTAATTTGGTCATAAACCTTAAAAACAAAATTGAAGCTTTGGGGGTAGAAGTAGAAACTTTAGTCATGGGAGGATCGCCTTCATTTCCAATTCATGCGGCAAGAAATGATGTGGAAACCAGTCCCGGTACGACTTTACTTTGGGATGAGCGCTATGGAACTTCTTTTAAGGATATGCCATTTTTACACGCGGCGGTTTTGTTCACCAGAATTATCAGCAAACCGAAAGAAGGTGTGATCTGTTTAGATCTGGGGCATAAAGCCATAGCTCCTGAGATGGATTTTCCCAGGGTAAAAATCTTTGGATTAGAAGATGCAGAACAAACCAGGCAAAGTGAAGAGCATTTAGTGCTGCATTGTCCCAAAAGTGAAACCTGTAAAATTGGCGATGTTTTTTATGCCATTCCTATGCATATTTGCCCTACTGTGGCTAAATATTCCAAAGTTCTGACTGTTGAGGATGGTCAGATCACAGGGGCATGGAAAATAGCCGCAAGAGATCATCAAATGCAAATTTAAAAAGCACCTATGTTTATTTTTGACGCACATCTTGATTTAGCGATGAATGCAATGGAATGGAACCGGGACCTTAGTTGGTCTGTTGGGGATATTCGGGCGAAAGAGGAAGGGATGACAGACAAACCGGATAGGGGTAAAAATACGGTTTCTTTTGACGCTATGAGAAAGGGCAATATTGGCATTTGCATGGCCACTCAGATTGCACGTTTTGTAAAAAAGGATAGTCAACTTCCAGGATGGAATTCCCCTCATCAGGCCTGGGCACAAACTCAGGGTCAACTTGCCTGGTACAGAGCCATGGAAGGCATTGGAGAAATGACCCAGATCACGAACAAAGAGGAATTGAACAGGCATTTGGATCTCTGGAATTCTCCAACTAAGCATAAAAAACCTATCGGATATATTTTAAGTCTGGAAGGTGCCGACTCAATCGTTACCCTTGATCATCTGGAGAAAAGTTATCAGCAGGGCTTACGAGCCATCGGGCCTGCACATTATGGGCCCGGAACCTATGCTCACGGCACAAATTCCATTGGAGGAGTTGGGAATAAGGGAAAAGAGCTTTTAAAAGAGATAGCGCGATTAAATATTATTTTAGACACCACCCATTTATGTGATAAAAGTTTTTGGGAAACTATGAGGGCCTACCAGGGTCCACTTTGGGCCAGCCACAATAACTGCAGGGCTTTGGTAAACCATAACAGGCAATTTTCAGATGAACAAATCATTGAACTTATAAAAAGGGATGCTGTTATTGGTATTGCCTTGGATACCTGGATGATGGTTCCAAACTGGGTACGCGGTAAATCGACCCCAGAAGCTATGGGGGTGACCTTAGAAATAATGGCTGATCATATAGACCATATTTGTCAACTTGCAGGCAATGCATTACATGTGGGAATAGGGACCGATCTCGATGGTGGGTTTGGAAGGGAGCAAAGTCCGGCAGATATAGATACTATTGCAGATTTACAAAAACTCCCGGATTTGCTTCATAAAAGGGGTTATAACACCGGGGATATTGAAAATATTATGCATGCAAATTTCATTCGCTTTCTTAGAAACACCTGGAGTTAATTACAATAAAATCCTCCCGGTAATTTGGGAGGATTTGACTTAAATAATAATTAAGCTAATCTAAAAATTCAACGTACTTTTCTAACTAAAATGGCCATTTTCACAGACTTAAGGTCTCTGAGCGCACTCATTTCCTGATATGCTTTTTGTTGTGCATCCGTTAATGGAGTATTATTACCACCGTTAAAGAATTGATCATAACCCGTATACATATCCACTGTAATATGTGTGGCATATGACTCTGTTCCATAACCTAACATATTTCTTAACAATCCCCAGTTAGCCCGACTACCGGACTCCACATCACTTTGATGCATTGGCTTAAAAACTTCAGACTCCATTTTTTCATAGGCTTCCGATTGCCCGGGTTTTGCCTTCATGAAGTTGATCACCGCTAAAGTTCCAATCGGCATATCAAAAGTATCATTAGTCTTATCTATTTCACTAAGAAATACTACATGTGTAAGATCCCGGCTTTCTGCTGTCATCGCCCATTTTTCGTCGCTATCTGCATCCGATAAATTGGGATATGCATCAGTCCACGCCTTTTGAAAATCGCCTCCATCCATCATTTTAACCGGGTCATTGTACAGACTTACTGTCATAAACTGAGCACCTTGTTTTTGTCCACTCGGTTCAAGACGCCAAAGATCCCAACCTATACAGTCCCCATTCTTAACCCTTTGTACGTGAACTTTTTCCCAAAATGCCTCTGTTTCCGAATATGCGTCGCCCTGGCCTTCATCTACATGCATAAACCCGAATTGAAGGAACAGGGGTTTTTCATCCTGCCCGATTGCGATGGTAGTGAACAGAGCCATTACCATAATCATAAATAATTTTTTCATTTTCTTGAATATTAGTGGTTTAATACAAGTAATGAAAAGATTATGGCAATACGAAGTATTCTAGGACGAATAGTGCATATTGTTGTCCCAACTATAGGTTATTTTTATCCAAAGAAATTACAATAGCTCTTAACTAATGCTTTTTTCCTCCCTAAGAAATGTATCCAGGCTATCGGCAATGTCAAAACATCTACTAACATTTGTCACGCCATTACAGAATCTTGAATCTAATTGGTGAGCCTCACATTCAAAACCGGATAAATTTACTTTTTCAAAATTCCTGTTTACGGCTTTACATTGTTCATATAGCTTATCAACAGATGTACTTGCATCCGTTTCTATACTATTTTCTAATAAAAACCCCTTAAGATAATTATCTATCGCGATATGAGAATTCTGGCAAACCATAAAAGAAACAACGTCTTCCGCAGGTCTGCACAATTCATCATTGGCTTCTTTCAGTTTTTGAATGGCAGTCTCGTAAAGACTATTTGCTTTGTCTTCCGTAAACTGTGTTAATTTATAATTGATTTTAAATACTACATTATTATTTGTCAATATTTCTGAATGACAGAATTACATACCTCTAAAAAGTTCCAGGCGTTCCCATTTGGTTTCTACTTCTTCCTGAGCCTGCTTCAAGAGTTCTGCACCTAATTCTGCATTTTCTTTAACTACCCTTGTAAAACGGGTTTCGTTATACATAAAATCACTTAGTGGAGCTGTAGGTGCTTTTGAATCTAGTCTGAACTTCTTTCCTTTGGGTTTAGAAGGGTCAAACCTGAATAAAGGCCAATAACCGGTCTCAACCGCTTTTTGCTGCTGCGATGCCCCATCTTTTAGATCATATCCGTGTTCACCACAATGTGAATAAGCTACAATCAGCGATGGCCCCGGATATGCTGCAGCCTCTTCAATGGCTTTGAGGGTATGAAGATCCTTTGCGCCCATTGCTACCTGAGCCACATATACATTCCCATAAGAAACGGCCTGAAGTGCCAGACTTTTTTTACCTGTTCGTTTTCCGGACACTGAAAACTTAGCACTTGCCCCTAAAGGAGTAGCTTTTGATGTTTGACCTCCGGTATTGGAATATACCTCGGTATCAAGAACCATAATATTGACATCTTCACCAGAAGCTAAAACATGATCTACACCTCCGAATCCTATATCATATGCCCAGCCGTCGCCACCAAGTATCCAGACTCCTTTTTTACGGAGATATTCTGTAAGTTGACTTAGTTTTACTGCATCGGGATTATCTTTTTTCTTGGTTAGTACTTCTTTGAGTTTATCAATATCAACAAATTTCTGGCTGCGTTCCGCTTCAGTTTCTTCCGGATTGTTTAGAATCGCTTCTGTCAATTCAGCACCAACCACATTTTTAAGATCCTTTAATAGACTAACTGCAATTTCCTGTTTCTTGGTTAAAGCCAGTTTCATTCCAAAACCAAACTCGGCATTGTCTTCAAATAAGGAATTTGCCCAAGCAGGCCCTCTTCCCTCCTTATTGGTTTTGTACGGAGTTGTTGGAAGATTGCCTCCATATATTGAGGAACAACCTGTTGCATTGGCAATAAGAATACTATCGCCATATAATTGGGTTAGCATTTTAATATAAGGCGTCTCACCACATCCAGAGCAAGCCCCTGAAAATTCAAATAGCGGCTCTAAAAACTGAGACCCTTTAACATTGGTAATTTGCAGGGCAGCTCTGTCATAGTCTGGTAAATTGATAAAATAATCCCAGTTTACATTTTCCACTTCATCAAAATCGAGTTTCTTCCTCATATTGATGGCTTTAAAATTTTCAATTACCTTACTTTCAGCAGGACAAACGGCTACACAAAGGTCACATCCTGTACAATCCTCAGGAGAAACCTGTAATACATAAGATTCCGTTTCTGCGGTAAATGGCCTTCCCTTGGCAGGAACTGATTTTAAACTACCCGGAGCATCTGCCATAACTTCATTAGGGACAACTTTGGCTCTAATCGCAGCATGCGGACATATGGCCACACACTTATTACATTGCGTACAAAGTACTTCATCGTCCCATATAGGAATAAAATTAGCTATCCCGCTTTTCTCATATTGGGAAGTGCCGGTCGGGAAGGTTCCATCTACCGGAAAAGCACTGACTGGCAATTCGTCTCCATGCCCTCCTAATATTTTTTCAAGTACATTCTTAACAAAACCATCCGGAGCATTAGTCATGGCGGAAAGTAAACCTTTCTCACTACTCACTTCTTTTGGGTAGTCTACCTGATATAAATTTTCAAGTGATTTATCTACGGCATTAAAGTTCATTTGAACTACCGCATCACCTTTATGAGTATATGATTTAACGATGGCGTCTTTTATTTTCTGAATGGCTTCGGCCTTTGGCAGGATACCCGATATTGCAAAGAAACAAGTTTGTAATACCGTATTTGTCCTTTTTCCAAGATCGGCTTCTTGCGCCACTTTTGTAGCATCCACTACATAAAATTTTGCCTCTTTTTCAATGATACCCTCTTGCATCTTTTTGGGAAGTTTTTCCCAAATATCCTCTTTCGAAAACGGAGAATTTAAAAGGAAGGTACCTCCGGGTTTTAAATCGGCAAGCATATCATATCTTTCAATAAAATTAAATTGATGACTCGCTATAAAATCGGCTTTGTCAATTAAGTAGGAAGAGTAGATTGGTTCCGGTCCAAAGCGCAAATGCGAAATAGTTTGTGCACCCGCTTTTTTGGAATCATAGACAAAATATCCCTGAACATAATTATCAGTGGTATCACCAATTATTTTAATGGAGTTTTTGTTCGCTCCAACAGTACCATCAGATCCAAGCCCATAGAACATACAATTGAAAGTTGTACTTCTCACTTTAAAATTATCATCGGATTCCAGACTGGTATGAGATATATCGTCATTTATACCAACCGTAAAATGATTTTTGGGTTTATCCTTTGTTAGTTCATCAAATACACCTTTTACCATTTGAGGTGTAAATTCTTTAGAAGACAAACCGTATCTGCCTCCTATTACTGATATATTTCTGTCGCTCTCTACCAGGGCAGTAATCACATCCTGATACAATGGCTCGCCGATGCTTCCTGGTTCTTTAGTTCTGTCCAGAACTGCAATTTTCTTTACCGATAAGGGTAAGCTCTCTATAAAATGAGATACAGAAAATGGCCTGTATAATCGAACAAACACTACGCCAACCTTCTCATCTTTATTTGCCATTGCCTCAACAGCTTCTCTTACAGCCCCCTGGCCAGATCCCATAATTACAACAACACGCTCGGCTTCAGGGTGTCCCAAATAATAAAATATGCTGTACTTTCTTCCGGTATGCTGGTAAAATTCATCCATTATTTCCTGAACAATTCCAGGCACTTTTTCATAGAAAGGATTAGATGCCTCCCTGGCCTGAAAGAAAACATCAGGGTTTTGAGATGTTCCTCTGATAACGGGATGATCTGGATCTAATGATCTTTTTTTATGTTCCATGATCTTATCCTCAGGCATCATTGCTTCAATTATATCATCCGGAATTGCATCAATCTTGGAGATTTCATGTGAGGTCCTGAAACCATCAAAAATATTTAAAAAGGGAACTCGTGTACGTAAGGAAGCCACTTGAGAAATTAGAGCAAAATCCATGGCTTCCTGAACAGACCCTCCAAACAGCATAGAAAAACCAGTTTGTCTTGTTGCCATTACATCAGAATGATCACCAAAAATAGACAGGGCATGTGTCGCCACTGTTCTTGCAGCCACGTGAATTACAGAAGGCAACAATTCACCTGCAATTTTATACATATTAGGTATCATTAGAAGCAACCCCTGGGATGCAGTAAACGTAGTAGTTAATGCTCCTGCCTGCAAAGAACCGTGTACTGCGCCGGCAGCTCCACCTTCACTTTGCATTTCTACTATTCGGGGGATATTACCCCAAATATTTGTTTGCTCTTTAGAACTATAAACATCTACATGTTCTCCCATAGGTGAAGCCGGGGTTATAGGATAGATTGCACATACTTCATTCGTTTTATGAGCAACTCGTGCAACAGCCTCGTTAGCATCACAAATTAATTTTGGAAATTTTTTCATTATCGTGATTTTATTTATGCAGAAACAAGCAGATTAGAAATATTTAAGTGCCTTTATAACAAATTTTTATTCTTACACCTACAAGTGGTATTAATTATAAATTTCGGATAAAATTAGGGCTATTACCAAAGGCATTCTATGACAAATGTCAGGTATTCATTTACCAAATAAAGTAGGTTTAAGAGTGTGAATTTTGAGAAGAAAAGGATGAGAGCTATCTCAGATGATTTGATTAAACCTTTAAATAACAAGCGCCCGACTGAAAATCAATCGGGCGCTTCTTTGGATTTATCTTAGAAACAAAGTTTTATTCACCATGCATCCAGACTTTTTTTGCTAATAATACTTCCTCAGTTTCCACGTGGTCCTCATCAGGCACACAACAATCTACCGGGCAGACAGAAGCGCATTGAGGTTCGTCATGAAAACCTTTACACTCTGTACATTTATCTGTAACAATAAAATAGAACTCATCTGAAACAGGTTCGTTCTCTGCATCAGCATCAACTTCTTCTCCTGCAGGAGTAGTTACCGTCCCACTCAAAGCGGTTTCATCTGAATACGACCACTCCTGATCTGGTTCATATATTGCATTATTCGGGCATTCTGAAACGCAAGCATCACAGTTGATGCATTCATCTGTTATGATAATAGCCATAATTATATGTTTTTGAAATAATTGTCCGTAAATTTAATGTACCGCAAATATCCATCTAATGATAAAAGTCATATTTTTTTATAAATGTCCAATTTATATTTGGCATCAATATTTTTGATCAAACACCATTTAAGTTAAAAATAAGCAAAAAATAAACATGTATAGATGATTGCTACAAAAACAAAACAAAAACAGGAGGTCCTGGAGGCCGTAGTAGTTAGATTTGTAGGTGATTCCGGTGATGGCATGCAATTGACCGGAACTCAATTTTCCGATACTTCTGCTATGTTCGGTAATGATATTGCTACTTTCCCTAACTACCCGGCAGAAATTAGAGCCCCTCAAGGAAGTCTTTATGGCGTATCTGGTTTTCAGGTACATATAGGAAGTGTTGAAATAAGTGCCCCCGGCGAAGACGTGGACCTTTTGGTTGCTATGAATCCCGCAGGCCTTAAAACTAACTTACACGCTTTAAAACCAGGGCATACCGTAATTGTTGATACCGATGCCTTCTCCAAAAAGAATTTAGAAAAAGCTCAGTATGAATCCAATCCCCTGAAAGATGGAAGTTTGGAGAATTATGTGGTCATAGAAGTTGCCATGACATCACTGACCAAAGAATCACTAAAAGAAGTTGAGGGTCTGGACAACAAAAGTATTATCAGGAGTAAAAATATGTTTGCCCTGGGAATAGTCTATTGGATGTACAACAGGTCTACGGAGCATACCATAGGATTTTTCAATAAAAAATTTAAGTCCAAACCAGAATTAATAGAAGCCAATACAAAAGTGTTAAATGCAGGTTTCTATTTTGCGGAAACCCTGGAATTAATTCCCAATTCGTATACAGTTGCTCCCGCAAAAATGGCGCCAGGTATTTACAGAATAGTTATGGGAAATACGGCCACTGCCTGGGGATTTTTGGCAGCTGCAGAAAAATCTGGTCTGGAACTATTTTTGGGTTCATACCCCATTACTCCTGCTTCTGATATTCTTCACGAACTGGTAAAACACAAACACTTTGGAGTTAAAACCTTGCAAGCTGAAGATGAAATTGCAGGGATCACATCTGCCATTGGAGCATCTTTTGCAGGTGATTTAGCCATCACAACGACTTCAGGTCCCGGTTTGGCTTTAAAAGGCGAGGCCCTGGGTCTTGCCATGATACTGGAACTGCCATTGGTCGTTGTTAATGTTCAAAGAGGAGGACCGTCTACAGGTTTGCCAACTAAAACTGAACAGTCAGATTTGCTTCAGGCTCTTTATGGCAGAAATGGTGAGAGTCCGGTAATTATTATTGCCGCCAGCACTCCGTCTAATTGCTTTAATTATGCCTATGAAGCAGCAAAACTGGCCATTGAACATATGACCCCGGTAATCTTATTAACAGACGGTTATATTGCCAATGGTTCTGCGCCCTGGAAAATACAATCAGTATCTGAAATGCCCGAGATAAAAACCAGGCTAATAAAAGAAGCAAAAGAAACATGGAATCCTTATGAAAGAGATGAAGAAACTCTGGCGCGCGACTGGGCAATTCCAGGAACTTTTGGATTGGAACACAGAGTAGGTGGCCTGGAAAAAGATAAAGTGACAGGTCAGGTATCTTATAATCCTGAAAATCATGAACACATGACCAGTGTAAGAGCTGAAAAGGTTAAGAGGGTAGAAAATTATATCCCTAAACTTAAAACAGAATTTGCCGATGAAGGCGATTTACTGGTTATTGGATGGGGTGGCACTTATGGCACTTTATACTCTTCGGTAAAAGAATTAAAGCAGGAGGGCTATTCTTCCATCGGTCTTGCGCATTTTAACTATATTAATCCCTTGCCTAAAAATACCGAAGAGGTCTTAAAACGATTTAAACGAATTATAGTCTGTGAATTAAATACAGGCCAGTTTGCTTCGGTTTTAAGAATGAATTTTCATGGCTTTGAGTTTTTGCAATATAACAAGGTACAAGGATTGCCTTTTGGCAATAGTGAGCTTATAGCGGAATTTAAAAAAATAATGAAATAGAAATGGAGACAACAGCAACACCAAAATATACATTTAAAGATTTTGCCAGTGACCAAGAAGTAAGGTGGTGTCCTGGTTGCGATGATTATGTCATCCTCCGCTCCATGCAAAAGGCACTTCCCGAAATGGGCCTTAAAAAAGAAGATGTGGTATTCATTTCCGGTATAGGGTGCTCTTCCCGTTTTCCATATTACATGAACACTTATGGTATGCATAGCATTCATGGCAGAGCCCCGGCAATTGCTTCGGGGGTTAAACTAGCCAATCCTGATCTAAGTGTCTGGATTATAACCGGCGATGGAGATTCAATGGCCATTGGTGGCAACCATTTTATTCACGTGCTAAGAAGAAACCTGGATTTGAATATTGTATTGTTCAATAATGAAATTTACGGATTAACCAAGGGGCAATTCTCCCCAACTTCACTGGTTGGGCAAAAGACAAAATCATCGCCTTATGGTAATACTCAACCACCATTTTTACCAGGGGAGTTGGCTATTGGTGCACAAGCTCGATTTTTTGCCAGAATTGGCGGAAATACTCCAAAAGAAATGACAGACATGTTCATTAAATCCGAAAAATTTAAGGGCACTTCTTTAATCGAGGTCCTTCAAAATTGCCCAATTTTCAATGACGGTTGTTTTTCTAAATATACAGATAAGGCCGTGAGAGAAGACAAACAATTATTTGTTGAACACGGTAAACCTATGATATTTGGTAAAGAAAGAGACAAAGGCTTGGTCTTAAACGGGTTAAAATTAGAAGTGGTGACCCTGGGAGAAAATGGAATTACTGAAGCAGATCTACTTGTTCATGATGCTGAAGAACAAGATCCAACCTTGCATCAAATGTTGGTTAGGTCTGAATATCCGTTAGTAACCGGTATCATTAGAAGTTTTCCCGACGTTACTTTCGAAGAACGGGTTAATGAATTAACGGCTGCTGTTAAAGCTGGTTCGAGCTTTGCAAAGACAGATGATTTGTTTTTCTCCGGAGAAACTTATGAAGTTAAATAACATGAATTAGCTTATGGGTTCTGAAGCCATTATTGTATTTTTTCTTGCTGGAATTGTCCTGGTTGCAGGGGCGAACTTTTTATCAAATTTAATTTCACATAAGTCAGATAATCCTCAGAAACGTGAGCCATACGAGAGTGGTATGACCACTATCGGTCCAACATGGGTTCAGTTTAAGGTGGGTTATTATTTATTTGCAATACTATTTTTGATTTTTGATGTCGAAGTTGCCTTTTTAGTTCCATGGGCTGTAGTGTTTAAAGATATTGGAGCAATTGCATTTTTTGAAATATTAATCTTTCTTGTCATTTTAGGGTTGGGCTTATTATATGCATGGAAAAAAGGAGCATTAAGATGGGAATAGATAAGAAAAATGATCCGGCGGGTCAACCTGGTAAAGTTCCTGAAGACTTCCCTGGCAAAGTAATCCCGGCAGGCAACGGTGCCAATGTTATCGTGACCTCATTAGATAAAATAATTAACTGGGGCAGATCCAATTCTCTTTGGTCTTTATACTTTGGAACAAGTTGTTGTGCTATAGAAATGATGCAGACCGGTGCATCGCGCCATGATTACTCCAGGTTTGGATTTGAAGTTGCCAGACCTTCACCCAGACAAGCCGATTTGATAATAATAGCAGGTACAATAGTTAACAAAATGGCCCCTGTATTAAGACGCTTATACGATCAGATGGCTGAACCAAAATATGTTATTGCCATGGGAGCATGTGCCATTTCGGGAGGTCCCTTTTTCTACAACACTTATTCAGTGGTAAAAGGTGCTGATCATGTTATCCCTGTTGATGTATATGTGCCTGGTTGTCCTCCCAGACCTGAAGCATTGTTAGAAGGTATGCTGATGCTGCAGGACAAAATAAGGACAGAAAATATGAAACATAAAATAAATCCAATTGATGGGTTTGATGAAGGCTTATAAAAAATAGATGAAGAACGAAGAATTACAGGAATTAATAGGCAGTTGGAGTCCCACTTTGGTATTTACTGAAGAAGGGTCCCAATACCTCAATGTAACGGTTCCTATAGAAGAATTGCATGTGATTATGACGCAATTAAAACATAATGATCAAACAAGTCTTGATTATTTATTTTGCTTAAGCGGTGTGGATTGGGGAGAAGAATTGGGTGTAGTTTATCATTTGGAATCCACAAACTTCAGACACAGCCTTGTAGTAAAAACGCAAACGGCAGAAAGAGAAAATCCTGTTTTAGATTCAGTCTATGATATTTGGGCAACTGCTGAGTTTCACGAACGTGAAGTATTTGATTTTTTTGGAATAAAATTTACCAATCATCCTAACCTTAAACGACTTTTCCTAACAGATGATTGGGATGGTTTCCCATTGCGAAAGGATTATGAAGACAACATTAATATGATTATCAAATAATCAGTTATGGAGACAGTCACCGTAAATAGCAACTTTAAATCTGAAGAATACTTCATAAACATGGGGCCGCAACACCCGGCAACACATGGTGTTCTCAGACTTTTGCTTACAATAGACGGTGAAATTATTAAAAAAGTTGAACCAGACCTGGGTTATATTCATCGTTCTATTGAAAAAATGTGCGAACGCGATAGTTATCAGCAAATAGTTCACTTAACGGATAGAATGGATTACTTGTCCGCCAATATTAACAATGAAGCTGTTTGCCTTACCGTTGAAAATGCCTTACAACTGGAAATCCCGGAAAGGGTTAAAGTAATAAGAACCATTATTGGCGAACTTACCCGAATATCCTCACATTGTTTATGGTGGGGAGTTATGGGGATGGATGTTGGCGCTTTAACCACCTATTTTTACGGCTTTAGGGACCGCGAACTCCTTAATGATATATTTGAGGAAACCTGTGGTGCACGCTTAACCATGAATTATAATGTCCCAGGTGGACTAATGTTCGATATTCATCCCAATTTTGTAAAAAGGGTTAAAGAATTTATCACCCATTTCAAAACCAAACTTCCGGAATACGACCGTCTACTAACAGATAATATCATTTTTAAAAAAAGAGCCATAGGTGTAGGGGTCCTCAGCAGGGAAGACGCTATATCTTATGGGGCTTCCGGGCCTGTAGGAAGGGCTTCCGGGTATTCCTGTGATGTAAGAAAACACCATCCCTACAGTGCTTTGGATAAAGTAACATTTAATGAAGCATTAAGAACAGAGGGCGATACATATGCACGCTATCTGGTAAGGATTCAGGAAATGTGGGAATCTATGTCAATTGTGGAGCAATTAATAGATAACATCCCAGAAGGAGAGCACAGAGTGGCAACAAATGCGGTAATAAAATTACCAAAGGGAGAATATTACCAAAAAGTAGAAACAGCAAGGGGCGAATTAGGGGTCTATATAATAAGTACCGGATTGAAAAGTCCGTATCGCTTAAAATTCAGGTCCCCGGGATTTTCAAATCTTTCATTGCTTAACCATATTGCGGTTGGTGGTAAAATAGGCGACCTGGTAGCTTCTATGGCAACGCTGGATCTTGTTATACCAGATATAGATAGATAAAAGAATAATATGAATAGTGCTTTAAGTATCACAAAAAATATTCACGATTGGCTCTTTAGCATTATGCCCGAAGCAGCAGCTAATATTGCTGAGATGGTTTTGATCGCGCTTGTTTATCTGGGAATTTTTTCAATTGCCGGTTTGTTCCTCGTATTACTGGAAAGAAGGGTCGCTGCCTGGTTTCAATTAAGGATAGGTCCTAATCGAGTTGGTTTTCAGGGTTTGTTACAAACAATGGCCGATGCCATAAAGCTTCTTTCCAAGGAGTTAACCGGTACTACCAAGGCAGATAAATTCCTCTATAATTTAGCGCCGTATTTTGTAATAATTTCTTCGTTAATGGCATTGAGTGTCTTTCCTTTTACCAAGGAGTTTCAGGCATTCGACATTAATATTGGACTCTTTTTTTTAATTGCTGTTTCATCCATAGGAGTTATTGGTATTTTATTAGGTGGATGGAGTTCTAACAACAAATTTGCTATGATCGGTGCAATGCGAAGTGGAGTACAAACCATTAGCTATGAACTCTCTATTGGCCTGTCACTCCTAACCATGGTTTTAATAACAGGAAGCCTTCAGCTTTCGGAGATTGTTGAAGTTCAAAAGTCGGGTTGGTTAATTGTCCAGGGGCATATCCCTGCAATTATAGCCTTTATGATATATATGATTGCCGGTACTGCCGAAACCAACAGGGCTCCTTTTGATATGGTTGAAGCCGAATCAGAATTGGGGGCCGGATTTCATACAGAATACTCAGGAATGAAGTTTGCCTATTTCTTTTTAGCCGAATTCATTAATATGTTTATTATTGCCGCCATTGCAACCACTGTATTTTTTGGGGCCTGGCTGTCTCCTTTTGGAATAACAGAATCTATTCCTTTGTTGGGAGTATTTTGGTTTTTACTTAAAGCTCTTATCCTGGTTTTCCTAATGATGTGGTTTCGGTGGACGTTCCCCAGGTTAAGAATAGATCAACTACTTACATTGGAATGGAAGTATCTATTGCCCTTAAACCTGGCAAATATCGTAATAATGGCCTTATTGGTATGGCTTAATTTAACTATAAGTTTTTAAGATTATGAGTTACTTTTCAGATATCTATAGAGGCATAAAAAGCTTGCTCACTGGTATGAGTGTTACCGGGAAGTATTTTGTGACATCCAGGAAAGGTGCCATTACGCAGCAATATCCCGATAATAGAGAAACTCTAAAGATGTTTGATCGTTTTCGAGGTGAGGTCATTATGCCACATAATGAAGATAATGAGCATCGATGTACAGGCTGTCAAAAATGTGAAATAGCCTGTCCAAATGGAACCATTGAAATCATATGGGACAGAGGTATTGACGAAAATACCGGTAAAAAGAAGAAAAAAATAGATCAGTTTGTATATCATTTAAGTATGTGTACCATGTGCGGACTCTGTATAGATGTCTGCCCTACAGATGCAATTAAATGGGGTCAAAATTTTGAGAATTCCGTATATGACCGAACTGCACTAACAAGAGTTTTAAACGAACCGGGATCCGAATTACAAGCCGGTGTAGAAGATTAAGTATGGAGAGAATTATTTTTTATTGCCTTGCCGCAGTAATTATCGCATTTGGCATAGCTTCAGTAACGAGTAGAAAAATGCTTCGTTCTGTGATTTACCTTTCTTTTGTTCTAGTAAGTATCGCAGGTATTTTCTTTTTAATAGATTATAATTTCCTTGCTGCAATTCAACTAACGGTCTACGCGGGTGGAATTGTTGTACTTATCATTTTTTCAGTATTACTCGTACATCATATTGAAATGGAATTGGAAATGGCTAAAGCATCAAAAAAAATAGTGACGGCTATTGCCTGTTTAGTTGGGTTAGGCGTTTTTTTAACAGCTATTTACTCCTATGATTTTAATGTGATCAATATGGCTTTAACCACCACCACAGCAGATATTGGTACCGGACTACTAAGCTATAAAGCCGGCGGATTTATATTGCCATTTGAGGTGATTAGTGTACTCTTATTGGCATCAATGATAGGAGCCATAGTAATTGCCAAAGGGAAAAAATTAATCGAGAAAAATAATCAACCACAATGATACCCGGAATAAGCATATATGAAATTCTTACGGTGACTTCAATCCTTTTTTTTATAGGGGTATATGGCTTTATCACAAGAACGAATCTGATCTCCATTTTAATTTCCGTTGAAATAATGCTAAATGCCTCAGTAGTAAACTTCGTGATCATTAATAAATATTTGTATCCTGAAGTCCTGCAAGGCGTTTATTTTTCAATTTTTATTATCGCAGTAGCAGCTGCAGAAACAGCTCTTGCCGTCTCTAT
>CBDTVZ010000034.1:0-15679 GCA_965363995.1 uncultured Eudoraea sp. | reverse complement strand
ACAATGAGTTTGGCACCAATATTAATATTGACCGACTTAGAATTTCTCTGATTTCATGGGACACGGCCTTAAAGAATGTTTATGTGGAAGATTACAAGCAGGACACTCTTATTTATATTCGGGAGCTATCCACATCCATTTTAAGCGTGCGAAATCTTCTAAATGGGAAATTGCAGTTTGGGGATATAGATATAGAAGGACTGCTTTTTAATCTTAAAACTTATAAAGGGGAAAACGACAATAATCTCAATGTTTTTGTTGACAAGTTAGATGACAAAAAACCCCGTGACCCAGACACACCGCCTTTCTATTTTTCTTCATCTGATGTGCAAATAGAAAATAGTACGTTCCGGATAACAAATATGAATAAGGAAAAAGTTGAGATATTAAATTTCAGGAACCTTAACATAGATGCCAGTGATTTTCAAATTTTAGGACCCCAAGTTACTACAGTTATTGATAACTTATCACTAAAAAGCGCTTTGGGTATCGATGTTAAAAAACTAGCTACAAGTTTTAAATACACCAAGCAAGAAATGCGATTTGATTCCCTGCAAATCCAAACTCCAAAATCTAATATTGTTGGCAATCTGGTATTTAATTATAAAAGGGAAGACCTCGCACAATTTATTGACAAGGTAAATTTAAATGCAGATTTTATCGATTCCTCAGTTGCATTGGATGAGATTAATATGTTGTATGACCAATTCGGTTCAGAAAAATTAGTGAATTTTTCAGGGAATGTGAATGGGGTATTAAATGATTTGAATGTAGAACGTTTATTTCTACAATCAGATAATACAGGGATTAGAGGGGATTTTAATTTTAAAAATATATTCTCAAAAGATGGGCCTTTTGAGCTCAATGCGCAAATAAAGAATATTACTACCAGCTATTATGAGCTTAGGTCCTTATTGCCTAAAATATTGGGTAAATCTCTTCCTTCTATTTTTCAGAAGTTAGGACAGTTTACGGTAAGGGGTGAAACTTTCATTACAACAACATCAATAGAAACGAAGGCAAACCTGAATACAGCCATTGGAAGAAGTTATGTAGATCTTACCCTTTCCGAAATCGACAATATAGACAATGCGAGTTATAAAGGATTCGTATCCTTAATTGATTTTGATTTGGGACGTTTTACCGAGAATAAAAGTTTGGGTAAAACAACTATAGATGTTAATGTTAAAGGTAAAGGTTTTGTAAGGAAGAATCTGAATACTGAAGTTTTAGGACAGGTGTACAGTGTTACATTCAATAGGTATGATTATAAAGATATCAAGATTTCCGGGATCCTAAAGGATCAGTTGTTTGATGGGTCTTTAATCAGTAATGATGAGAACCTAAAATTTAGCTTTAAAGGGCTGGCAGATTTTAGCGCAGATAAAAGTAGTTTCAATTTTAATGCTTTGGTAGATTATGCAGATCTGAAAATATTAAATTTTATAGATGATAGTGTATCCGTATTTAAAGGCAATGTAACTATGGACATCACAGGAAGTTCCGTTCAAAGTATTGAGGGAGATATAAATTTTACCCAAACAAATTATCAAAACATAAATAGCACTTATTACTTTGAAGATTTCAAAATTGAATCCACATTTTCTGAAGATTCTACCAGGGTTATAGAAATAAATTCACCTGATATAATTACAGGTTATATGAAGGGCAAATTTAAAGTAAGGGAGCTTGGGCGTCTGGTACGAAATTCAATAGGGAGTATTTATACAAACTATAAACCCTATGAAATTTCAGGAGGGCAGGAAATGACTTTTAATTTTAAGATTTATAATAAAATCGTTGAAGTTTTTTTCCCGGAGGTTGCCTTTGGTCCAAATACTTTTATCAGAGGTAATATTATCGCAGATCAGGGAGATTTTAAACTCAATTTCAAATCGCCCTATATTTCTGCTTACGGTAATGAATTAGATAGTATTGATTTTAGGATTGATAATAAAAACCCCCTTTTTAATACCTATCTGGCTGTTCAGGATGTTTCAACTCCATATTATGATGTTAAAGACTTTAACCTGATTAATACCACATTAAATGACACGCTGTTCTTTAGAACGGAATTTAAGGGAGGTAGTGAGTATGACGATAGTTACAACTTAAATTTTTACCACACTTTCAATCAGGATAATAAATCAGTAATTGGCTTAAAAAAATCTGACATAAGTTTTAAAGGAAACACATGGGTTCTGAATCGTGAAAGCAATAGTAAAAACAAGGTAATTTTAAATAGTACACTTGATAGTATTACTATTGAGGAAATTGTTATGAACAACGATAACAGGGAACAAATTAGGCTAAGAGGGCAACTTGCAGACTCTACTTATAAAGATTTGGAACTTCAGTTTAAAATTGTCTCCTTAAATAAAATAACACCAGCTATAGATAGCTTAAAGCTCAAAGGTGAGGTAAATGGTACCTTAAACGTTCTTCAAAAGGACAATGTTTATTTGCCGGTTTGTAATTTGGAAATATCTGAATTTGGAATAAACGAGATAGATCTCGGGAACCTTTCCATTGGTATTGTAGGTAATCGTGACCTTACTGAATTTTCCGTAAATTCTCAAATTAAGGAAAATGGGCTTGAAAAATTTGGGGTATTTGGCAAAGTTACCAGAGATCAGAAAATACCCCAGGCAGATCTGGTGGCTACCTTCAGTAATTTTGATATGGAACCTTTTAGTCCTTTGGGTAAGAATATTATTTCCAATATTCGAGGCATGCTCAATGGCAATGCTCAAATAAAGGGGGATATAAGGAATCCGGATATTGAGGGACTTTTAACTATGAATAATGCAGGACTTTCTGTGCCTTATCTTAACGTAGATTATGATTTTGGAGCTAATTCTGTGGTTAAATTAAATGAGCAGAGTTTTAATTTTCAGAATATTACACTTACCGATGTAGCTTTGAATACGGAGGCTATTCTGGATGGTACAATAAAGCACAACTTCTTTAAGAAATGGAATTTTGATTTAGATATAAACACCAGCAAGGATAGATTTTTAATACTAAATACAGAATTTGAAGAAGAAAAACTCTACTATGGAACCGGCTTTGTTAGTGGCAGGGGACGAATATTTGGTCCGTCTAATGCACTGAACATTAATTTTGAAGGTTCTACAGCCAGGGGAACATCTTTAAAAATACCAATAAGTGATGTGACCTCTGTAGGGGATTATTCTTTTATCACATTTATTAATAAAAATGAGGTTGAAACTATTGACCTTCAGCGTCAAATCAAAGAATATTATGGATTAGAATTAAAATTTGATTTGGATGTGACCCCTGATGCAGAGGTAGAGATTGTGGTTGACCCGAAAACCGGAAGCTCTTTAAAAGGAACGGGGGCAGGCCTTGTTTATGTAGAGATTAATACCAACGGAAAGTTTAATATGTGGGGCGATTTTGTAGTGGTAACCGGAGAGTATAATTACAAACTTGGGATTATTAACAGGGCATTTAAGGTTAAGCCGGGAGGGAGCATTGTATGGGACGGGGCGCCGCTTGATGCAACTTTAAACATGGAAGCCGTTTATTCCTTAAACGCGAATCCGGCTCCATTGCTTGATAATTCCGGATATAGCAGACGAATCCCTACTGATGTGGTTATTAGGCTTACCGATCAGTTGGAGCGGCCAACTATTGACTTAAATATTGAATTTCCAGGTACAAGTTCTACCATAAAATCTGAATTGGAATACAAGCTGCAGGATCCGACTATAGAAGAACGAAATGCATTTTTTCTTTTAGCCCAGGGAACCTTTGTTAGCGAAGGATCAGGAATAAACCAGCAGGCAGTTACAGGCAACTTAATTCAAACGGCCTCCGGCTTATTGAACCAGGTTCTTGATGAGGGTAATGATAAGTTTGATTTTGGGGTTACTTATGAGCAAGGTTACCTGGATCCTAATGATATTTCTACTGAAGACAGAATAGGTGTCACAGTATCTACTCAGATAAGTGACAAAGTATTGTTTAATGGCAGGTTCGGGGTTCCTGTGGGAGGGGTAAGTGAAACTGTTGTTGCCGGCGATGTGGAAATACAGGTTTTATTAAATGAAGAAGGGACACTGCGAGCCAAAATTTTTAATCGCGAAAACGAAATACAACAGTTTTTGTCAGAACAACAAGGTTATGTACAAGGTGTTGGTATTTCTTACGAGGTAGATTTTAATAGTTTTAAAGAACTGATGCAAAAGATCTTCAGGGATAAAAATAAGAATCTTGAAACAGAGGAGCCCCAGGCGTCAGCGACTCCTAATGCCGTAATGGGGAAGGATAGTTTGATAATATTTTATCCTAAGACAAATGTTCCAAAATAATGATTCGTCGATTTTAAGGAAATTTATAAAATATACTTAAAAAGCACCCCGGATTTCCGGGGCGCTTTTTATTAGGCTTGAATTTAGTGTTATTATTAAATTTAAATAAATAAGTTTAAAATATTAAGAATCAAGCAATTGTAATTTTTTTATCTAAATAAACATTTTGGATTGCATTTAAAAGCTCTACTCCGTCTGCCATTGGTTTTTGGAAAGCTTTTCGTCCAGATATTAATCCCATACCTCCGGCACGTTTATTAATCACAGCAGTTTTAACCGCCTGAGCCAAATCGTTATCACCGGAAGATCCACCTGAATTTATTAATCCTGCCCTACCCATAAGACAATTCATTATCTGGTACCGGGTAAGATCAATTGGATGATCTGTGGTTAATTCTGAATATACCTTCTCATGTGTTTTAGCAAAATTTATAGCTTTAAAACCGCCGTTATTTTCAGCCTGTTTTTGTTTTACTATATCAGCCTGAATTGTAGAAGCCAAATGATTGGCCTGACCGGTTACATCAGCGGAAACGTGATAATCTTTACCATCTTTTTTAAAACCAGGATTTCGAAGGTATGCCCATAAGACTGTTACCATACCTAGTTCATGAGCGTATTCAAAAGCTTCGGTAACTTCCTGAATTTGTCTTGTACTCTCTTCTGAACCGAAATATATTGTAGCTCCAACTGCAATGCACCCCATCTCAAAAGCCTGATTCACACTAGCAAACATTATCTGATCAAACTTATTGGGATAGGTAAGTAATTCATTATGGTTCAATTTAAGGAGAAATGGAATCTTGTGTGCGTACTTTCTTGAAACAGAACCAAGGACACCAAGAGTAGAAGCTACCGCATTACAACCTCCTTCTATTGCAAGTTCAACAATCTTCTCAGGGTCGAAATAAATGGGGTTTGGCGCAAACGATGCTCCCGCTGTGTGTTCAATACCTTGATCCACCGGAAGAATAGATACGTATCCAGTACCACCCATCCTTCCATTATTAAAGAGGGTTTGCATATTGCGAAGTACGACAGGATTTCTGTCTGAAGCTGTCATAACACGATCCACGAAATCAGGACCGGGTAGATGTAGATGTTCTTTTTTTACCGTGTTACACTTGTGACCTAACAGGTAATTGGCTTCTTTGCCTAAAATTTTCTCAATGTTAAATGACATAATATTACTGTTTTGAATCGTCTTATAAAGATACGCCGATTAAGGCGTTTTTAAGGTCGATTTTAGAGATTATTTTTTGGAATATCTTAATAGGATTATCACCATAATTTAGTACTTTAACCACTCTAGTTATTTTGTGATTTTGAAATTAAAATTTAATTAAAATATATTATGGCAAACATTAAGAAGACCAAAGGCACTATTGGCATCTTAACCGGAGGTGGAGATGTACCAGGACTTAATCCGGCAATCAGGGCGGTTACTTTCAGAGCAATACGTGAAGGATATAGGGTGATAGGTTTTAGAAGAGGATGGGGAGGATTAATAGATATAATAAGAGACAGTAAGCACGACAACAGCAATAACTTTATGGAACTTTCCCAGGTAGTAGTGAACAAAGCTGCAAGAACCGGTGGGACTTTCCTTCATACTTCCAGGACAAGGGCAAGTCATGTGTCAAATCTAATGGTTCCAGCTCATTTAAGGGATTCCTATAAGAAGGAGATCAATGACCTTACACCAGAAGTGATCAAAAATCTCGATTGGTTGGGTGTAGACTATTTGATTGCTATTGGAGGAGACGATACGCTTAGCTATGCCGTTCATTTGTTTAAACAAGGAGTTAAGGTAATGGCCATTCCAAAAACCATGGATAATGATGTTCCCGGAACAGATTATTGTATTGGTTTCAGTACATGTGTTACCAGAACTATTAGTCTTTCAAACAGTCTTCGGACCGCAGCAGGATCCCATGAACGTTTTCTGGTATTGGAAGTATTTGGACGCTATGCCGGGTTTACCGCTATGCTGCCTACTTTGGCAGGAGCAGCTAATAGATGTCTTATACCGGAAGTGCCTTTTGATATAGAATTACTAGCTGAGTTACTTACAGAGGACAGGAACAAAAATCCGAGTAACTATTCCATTGTACTTATTTCGGAAGGGGCGACCTTTGAAGGTGGTGAAATGAAATTTGAAGGTATGGAAAAAGACGCCTTTGGTCATGCCAAGTTGGGCGGCATTGGTGATGAAGTCTCGCTCGCGTTAAAAAAAATATCCCCTAAATATAATAAGGGAAACCGCGTAAATGTAATCAATCAGAAACTCGGATACATGGTACGTTGCGGTGACCCTGATTTTATTGATTCCGTAGTGCCGACGGCCTATGGAAACCTTGCACTTGATTTAATTCTTAAAGGGATTTACGGCCGAATGGTGGTATTGAAAAATGGACGCTACGATCATGTGCCAATAGAAGTTGTTACAGAAACTAAAAAGTTCGTTAACGTCGATAAATTCTATAACCGACCAAAACTGCATCCATTTTATAAAAACTTTGAAATGCTACCCTTATTTATCATGACAAATGATTAATAGCAAGCTATCACTTAAATAAATATGTAGGGCCTAATTAGTAGATTAAACATAACTTTTTTGAGATGATTTGTTATTTTATTAGCAAATGATACTTGTCCTGATTAAAGTGTCTGTTTTTTTACAGTTTTTAATGGTTCAAGACATCCGTTAATAGGGTTTTTTTGCCATATAAATAAAGAAATTTATAACTATAACGATTTAGGTGCTGTCAACTGTTAAATAAAGGGTTTGTCTGATTCTTTTTCTGCAATAAGTTTAGTAATTTTGCAGTTCTAAATTTTTTAATGAATTCACAAATAAAAAAAATTGCGGTCTTTACTTCTGGGGGTGATTCTCCAGGGATGAATGCAGCTATAAGATCCGTAGTACGTACATGTGCATATTTTAAGAAAGATTGTATTGGGATCTATCGAGGATATGAAGGGATGATAGAAGGGGATTTTCTTCAAATGAATGCCCGTAGTGTGAATAATATTATTAATAAAGGAGGTACTGTCCTCAAATCTGCCAGATGTGAGGAGTTTAGGACGCCAGAGGGGCGTAAAAAAGCCTATGATCAACTGGTTGCAAATAATATTGACGCATATGTGGTTATTGGAGGGGACGGAAGCTTTACGGGTGCCCTTGCTTTTTATGAAGAGTACAAAATGCCTTTCATTGGTATTCCCGGAACAATAGATAATGATATTTTTGGAACAAACTATACTCTTGGTTTTGATACCGCACTTAATACGGTTGTAGAAGCAATTGATAAGATCAGAGATACTGCCAGTTCGCATCATCGACTCTTCTTTGTTGAGGTTATGGGTAGAGATGTAGGTCACATAGCCCTCAACTCCGGAGTAGGTGCCGGTGCAGAAGAGATACTTATTCCTGAAGAGAATTTGGGTTTAGAAAGGCTGTTAGATTCCTTAACTCGGAGCAAAGCCAGGGGAAAATCTTCTAGTATTGTGGTAGTTGCAGAAGGAGATAGAACAACAGGAAAAAATGTCTACGAACTAAAAGATTTCGTAGAGAAAAACCTTCCTGTATACGATGTTCGGGTTTGTGTTCTTGGCCATATGCAACGAGGTGGTGCACCTTCTTGTTTTGATAGGGTATTGGCCAGTAGAATGGGAGTAAAATCTGTTGAAGCTCTGTTAGAGGGTAAAACAAATTTAATGGCCGGTATTATTGACAATAATATTACATTTACCCCTGTAAGTGAGGCTATAAAAGGAAAATCAAAAATTGATAAGGAACTCATCAGGGTTTCTGATATAATGACTATATAGTTTTAATCTTAAACAATAAAAAATGTCGACACTAAAAATTGGAATTAACGGATTTGGGAGAATTGGTAGACTTGTTTTCAGAGAATCAGTGAAAAGAGATAATGTAGAGGTAGTAGCTATCAACGATTTGTTAGCTGTGGAACACCTTGCATATCTGTTGGAATATGATTCTGTACACGGCCGTTTTGATGGTTCTGTTGCAATAAAAGATGGCAACCTGATCGTTAATGGCAAAACCATTAGAATTACTGGTGAAAAGGATCCAAAAATTTTAAAATGGGACGAAGTAGGAGCAGAATATGTTGCTGAATGTACCGGTATTTTTACAACTCTGGAAACTGCGCAGTACCATATTGATGGCGGAGCTAAAAAAGTAATCATCTCTGCACCATCAAAAGATGCCCCCATGTTTGTAATGGGTGTAAATCATAAAGATCTCAAAGCTTCAAACACAATAGTATCTAATGCTTCCTGTACTACTAATTGTCTTGCACCAATTGCCAAAGTGTTAAATGATAATTATGGGATAGCAGAGGCTTTAATGACTACTGTACATGCTACTACAGCTACTCAATTCACTGTTGACGGTCCTTCACGAAAAGACTTCAGAGGTGGAAGAAGTGCTTTGTTAAATATTATTCCCGCGTCTACTGGGGCTGCCAAAGCAGTAACCAAAGTTATTCCTTCGTTAGAAGGTAAACTTACCGGGATGGCATTAAGGGTGCCAACGGCAGATGTTTCTGTTGTTGACTTAACCGTACGTCTAGAAAAAGAAACTTCTTATGAAGATATTAAGAAGACATTTAAAGCGGCTTCAGAAGGCGAACTGAAGGGTATTTTAGGTTATACAGATGAAGCTGTGGTCTCACAGGATTTTATTGGTGATGCCCGCACCAGTATATTTGATGCAGGTGCCGGAATTGAATTGAATTCTAAATTTTTCAAAATAATCTCCTGGTATGACAATGAAGCAGGCTATTCAAATAAACTATTAGATCTGGCTGAATATTTGCATACATTGTAATAAATTGAATTTTATTGATAAGAATCCTCAAAATAAGCAAAGTTTTGCTTATTTTGAGGATTCTTTTTAATGCCTTATTTATGATTTTAATTGTTGATAGCGGAGCTACTAAGTCTGATTGGATTGCCTTGGACGATAAAGGGAAGGAGTTATTTTTTACTCAAACCTTGGGACTTAGTCCTGAAGTCTTAACCCGAGAGGTCATAGAAGACAGGTTGGCCAATAACTTTGAGTTGTCTAAAAACAAAGATAAAGTTTCGCGTCTGTATTTTTACGGTGCCGGCTGTGGTACTGCTAGAATGAAGAAATTCCTCAAGACTATTTTCAAATCATATTTCCCAAATGCCAAGGCAGAAGTTAAGGAAGATACTTTTGCCGCTATCTATTCCACAACAAAAATTGGCCATCAGGGAATTGTTTGCATTTTGGGTACGGGTTCTAATTGCAGCTATTATGACGGTCATCAATTGTTTCAAAAAGTCACTTCTCTGGGTTATATTCCTATGGACGACGGAAGTGGAAATTTCTTTGGGAGGAAATTAATACGTGATTACTATTTTCATAAAATGCCTCAGGAACTGGGAATTAAATTTGACAAAGAGTATGACCTTGATGCCGATGTAATTAAGGAAAATCTTTACAAGCAACCAAATCCGAATACCTACCTCGCTACATTTGCCAGATTCCTGATTGAGAACAAAGAACACCCCTATTGTAAGGGAGTTATAGACAAAGGCCTTCAGCAATTTGTAAATAATTACATCATGCAGTTTGAATTGGCTACTAAAGTACCAATTCACTTTGTGGGTAGTATTGCCTATTTCCTTAAGGATGAATTAACAGCCGTACTAGAAAGAAATGATTTGATTGTGGGTGTTATTCGTCAAAGACCAATTGAAGGGTTAGTTGAATTTCACAAAGAGACTATCTGACGGCGATCATCGAAATCTCCACATTTACAAATTTTGGAAGATTTGAGACTTCAACGGTCTCTCTGGCAGGGGCAGTTTCAGTATTAAAAAATTTGCCATAAACTTCATTAATCTGCGAAAAGCAATTCATATCCTTAACAAAGATGGTGGCTTTAACCACCTGTTCAAAAGACATATCGGCGGTTTCCAGTATCGCCTTTAAATTTTCCATACATTGAAGTGTTTCCTTCTTTATGTCGTCTTCAGTCAGTTTACCGCTTAAAGGATCCAGAGGAATTTGTCCGGAAATATATAGGGTATTACCGCTCAAAACGGCCTGGTTATAGGGACCAATAGGGGCTGGGGCATTTGGAGTATTTATAATTTTTTTCATGCTTTTGAATTTACCTTTAGCCAGTTAAGCTAATTAAAAAATAGATCGGTATAAACAGGAATGCTGTATTTTTCTTTTTGATATTACCTGGGAGCAGCTTGACTTCTATTTTCAAATTTAAGATCCTTAAGAATAGAGCTTTTAATTCCAATAAAAAAGTACCATCTTTCAAATTCCCCAAACGGGGTCCAGTCAAAATTCAATTTAAAACTTTTTAGGTCACGTCTGAACCGAAGTTGGGTAACTGTAAACCCTTTTCCCACAAAATCATAACCCGATGACACTCCTACTTCCCATCCTGGTGACAGCGAAATATTACCGGAAAACATGAGAGAATTATTGGAAATTTGATTTTGCCTGGCACTATTACTATAGGTCACGGCATATTGCAGCCGAAGATCCCATTCTATTTTATTTTGATAAATAGGATTCTCAACATTGCTTTCGTCTCGATTGTCAAATTTGCTTTCATTAAAATTATTTGCCTTTCCGAAAAGATCATCTGTTCTGCCGCCACTGGCTGCAACATAGGCATCACCTTCTGTCGGATATTCCTCCTGGTCTTTAGTTGGTTGAAAATCTTTACTGCTTACAGAATAGCTTACATTGGCCCTGGCAGAGGTAAGTCTAAACAAACTTCCCCCATTATTAATGTTGAACGTATTTATTCGCCTGCCATTATTGTCAATTGCATAAGGATCCAGGCTGGCACCAAAGTTAATAGACATTTTATTATCAAGAACATTGGTACCTCCTGTTAGACTTAATGGACTTAAATTAAGAGAATCTGCCTGAAAATTATAAGCTGTAGATAAATTAAAACTATTAAGCCACATCACCTTTTTCGGTTCCAGGGCTGTGGAATCTTTATCACGCACTTTAGCTTCAAGTGTATTGGCCAGAGAAAAGCTCATTGCGCTGGATTTACCACTTCGAGGTGATCCATAAAGGGTGTTTTGAAAACGGGTATACTCAATGGTGTCTCCGGTAATTCCATTTATATACTCGTCATAATATTGATCAAATGAAGGCGCCCAGCCGTAACTTATTGAAGGTCTCATTATATGCCGAATAGCTTGTATCTTTTTATCTTCCCCGCGATTAAATGTGCCATATACCGTTGTTCCAACGCTGCTGCTAAGACTGTACTGATTAAATCGATCAAAACCTTTTAAAGTATCGGTAACAACTTCTTGCGTTTCTTCATCAAATCTTTGATTTTTTGTTTCCAGGGTCCATACGTCTTCATAAGTTCCGCCTACACTCATACTAAAATATTTAGCAACTTTGAAATTTGTACTAATCGGGATTGTATGCTTGGCACCAACTTGGGCGTCTTTAAACATTTTGGAGGATCCAAAATCTTCAGTAGTGGTTGCTATGCTGTTACGGGCATTAAGATCATATTGAAAATTTATATTCTGTAATGCCCCCTTTTTTATACCATCCTCTTTAACAAACGGAAAAATTCTTTCCAAACTTGCTTGTAGTGTTGGAAGCGTAAGATTTACTGCATCTGTATTTGTATTTTGATTTTGAGTAGCTGTTAAACTCGCATTTACTGAAGGATAGGCTGGGAAAGTCTTGGAATAGGAAATAGAAGATGACAGATTATTGATTTGTGTATTTGGTAAATTTTGTTGTAGTAATGAGTTTCTGTAGTACTGGCTGCTACCCAGGTTAACAGATGCAGACAATCTGGAATTAGGATTGGCTTTTGAATCCTGGGAATGTGAAATCTGAATATTGTAAATGGTGCTCCGGCTGTAATCATCAAATCCCTTTTGACTTATCACTTGATTTTCATATCTAAAATTAAAATTACCCCTGTACTTATAACGCTTGGAATAAACAGATTGTGTTCTGAAACCCCAGCTCCCGTTGGTATAAAGGTCACCAGTAAGTGTGAGGTCTACATAATCATTAATAGGGACATAGTAACCCAGGTCTTGCAAAAAATACCCCCTGTTCGGATCGTTTCCAAATGTAGGCATCATTACTCCTGCAGTTCTTCCCGAAGTCAATGGGAAATATGCAAAAGGTAATGCAATAGGCGTAGGTACATCTGAGATATATAAATTACTGAATCCGGCTATAACCTTTTTTTTAGGAACAAATTTTGCCTTTCTAACACGAATATAATAATCCGGATTTACACTATCTTTAGCTGTGGTGAGTTTTCCTTCACTTAAAAAGTATACCGAATCGTTTTCCTTTTTTGTAATAGAAGCATAAACCTTCATGGCATCAGAACCAAGTTGTCCTAAACCTGCCTGCTGTTCTGTTCTGGAATTCCAAATCAGTGCTTTTTGGGTGTCAAAATTAAATCGAATTGAATCCGGAATTACCACGTTTTCGCCTTGTTTAAAATAAGGCTTTTGCGAATAATTACCCAGTGAATCTTTAAGACGTCCGGCATATACTTCATTTTTTATGTAATCCATAATTATTATTCCGGCTTTTAATTCTGTATCCTGATAATAAATTTCAGCTTCATTATACAGGTAAATTTTTTGATCTTTTTGACTTAATTTAACATAATCCTTCGCCTTATATTTAATTTTATCCGATAGAAGACCCTGTTTGCCATTTATTGAATCTGTCTGAGTAGAATCCGTCAAAACTGTATCTAAAACTACAGGAGCAGGCATAAGAGGCGCAGTAATGGTATCTCCCAAAGCTTTAATGGGTAAAGGCCTCATCAGATCTTCCTGCGCAGAGAGTGGAATAATGCCAATGATAAGCAGTAATAAGAAAAGTAGAGAATGTTTGTTTGATTGCAAAGCGATAAATCCTATTTTTGTAACGGTAAGGCTTCGTTTTTGGTAGTCAAACTTACATATATTTTTTGGTCTGCTTGTAGCACATTACAATAAATTTAACCATAGTAAATGCTTGTAAAATCCTTTTGGCAGATGAAATATGATAATTGTATTTTTGATTTCCTATAGAAATAAATCTTAAGGATTTTTAACTTAGGAAAAGATATAAGGCCATTACCAATGTTCCATTTTATTTAAAATATAACTCTAAAACAAATGAAGTTTAATAAGTTTTTTTTCATTCCCCTGGCAGTAATATTTTTCTTGCTATGCTCATATGATAAAAGAGATACGGATCCTCAAACCGATCAATTTATTGTAGTATTGGACGCAGGCCATGGAGGTCACGATCCTGGCAATTTGGGCAATGGTTATATGGAAAAGAATATAGCCTTAAACATCGTATTAAATGTAGGCAGTAAATTAGCATCCAATCCGGATATAAAGGTTATATATACAAGAAAGGATGATTCTTTTATAGACTTATTTGTCAGAGGAGAAATTGCAAATAAGGCTAATGCAGACCTTTTCGTATCCGTACATTGTGATTCACACACTTCTGATGCCAATGGAGCCGGAACATTTGTCCTTGGATTACATGCAAACAAACAGAATTTTGAAATTGCAAAAAAGGAAAATTCCGTGATCTATCTCGAAGATAATTACGAATCGCGCTATTCCGCTTATGATATTAACTCTCCTGAATCTGTAATTGGCTTAACTATTATGCAGGAAGAATTTCTGGATCAAAGCATTTTGCTTGGCAAGATGATGCAGGATAATTTTTCTAACAATTTAAGTCGAAATGACAGAAAGGTTAAGCAGGCCGGATTTATTGTGCTGCATCAAACTTTTATGCCCAGTGTTCTAATCGAAACAGGTTTTCTTACTAATAAGTCAGAAGGATTATACTTAAACTCTAAAAAAGGGCAGGAAGAAATGGGCAATGCCATTGCAGATGCTATTATTAATTATAAAAATAACACCAGGATTAATCTGGTGGATGCAAGATCTTCCGAAGAAATCACGACCGCAAAAAATGAGGAGGAGACACCTGTAAATGAGATAATTGTCGCTGTGGAACCAGAAATAGTACCTACCGTTGATATCAAAAATGAAGCCCCGAAAATGGAAATCAAAGAACCAATCGCGATAGTTTCTTCCGAATTACCTCAAACCGAAACTCCTGTAGCTACGCAAAATAAAACCGAGGAAGCATTATTAGAGGAAGAAGATAAACCATTGCCAATAAAAGAAGTACCTGAGGAAGAGGTTAAAGAAATACCCGTAACTATTGCTGAAGAACCCATTGCTATACTAATAGTTGAAAAGAAAAATGAAGAAGAGGTAAAAAAGGAAGAAGTTGTCTCAGATGCAAAAATAGTATTCAAAGTACAGTTGTTGGCCAGTTCAAGGGTTTTACCCTTACTTTCTGAGGAATTTAATGGATTGAGTACCCTTTCAACAGAGCGTTATAAAAACCTTGTGAGATACATGTATGGAAAAACCAATTCCTATTCTCAGGCCAAATTATATAAGGCGAATGCCGATGCCAAAGGATATTCTACTTCCTTTATCGTGGCTTACAAGGATGGGAAAAGAATACCTGTTACGGAGGCATTAAAATACGTCTCTGAATAATGGCAGATCTTGTAAAATTTATTTCTAATTTTGTTTGTAATCTAAATTTAATCGTTTGAAGCTATCCAGAGAAATCAAAACAGGAATAATCGTTATTGGAGGTATTTTGCTGTTTGTCATGGGCTTCAGTTTTCTAAAAGCAACCCCTATTTTTAATAATAGTAAAACCTTTTACGCGGTTTACAGTCACGTAGGCGGTTTGCAACCCGGAACACAGGTATCCATTAATGGTTTCAATGTGGGGAATGTGATTAAAATAACTTTTAAAAATGGTAGTGGTAACCTTCTTGTTACTTTTTCTGTCGACAGTGATTTTGAGTTTTCTAAAAATAGCATTGCAGAGCTCTATGATACGGGGATTATAGGAGGTAAAGGAATACAGATAAATCCGGTATTTGACGGAGCACCGATTGCTCAATCCGGGGATACTTTATCATCTAATATAAAACCCGGACTAACAGATTTGTTACAACAAAAATTATCACCCTTACAGTCCAAAATTGAAGGCGCAGTTTCCAATGCTGATTCTTTATTAATAAATTTCAATGATATTTTGGATGAAGAGACAAAAAGAAACTTAAGAGAAAGTATCAAGGGACTTAATGCTACCGTTCAAAGTTTTCAATCAAGTGCTGCCACTCTAAACACATTATTAGCTGATAATAAAAATAAACTAGACAGTTCTATTACCAACATTAATACAATTACCACTAACT
>CBDTVZ010000033.1:0-16378 GCA_965363995.1 uncultured Eudoraea sp. | reverse complement strand
TCGCCGCCGCCCAATCACTCTCCGGAGAAATGAGCAGCGCGAAGAACCTGCTGGTTCCGCTTGATCAGTATTTGGAGAACGGGGAGTAGAAATAACGATTCGATCCTTGAGCTGATCGACAAGCTTGGTATCGCGGATAACACATTCGACAAAGCCCTCGACCTGGCCGATGCCAATAGTTGGATCATCGTGGATATGAAAAAAGACTGGAATCGGATTTTTCCTTTTTCGAAATAAATATTGTTCGTCTATAAAGTCCAACTTCTGCGTTGTTGCTCAAAATTCAAGTCCTCAAATACATTAGTATTCTGCGGTTTGAATTTTTCACACGCCTTGAATTTGACCTTTCTAGAGCAAACACTCGAGTTTATGGACAGACACTAAATAGTTGAATTATAATTTATATTTTCAAAACACAAATAGCATGGAAAAAAACATATACCCTAGAGCATTTTCTCATATTGGAAGTTACATTTGTAGGATCTGAGGTTGTAGGGAACACCGAAGGTAATCCCTGTATCCTTTGAGAACAGCTTTGGTTAGCAAAGCTTTTCTTTGTATTGGATTCCCCTTTGGATGCGCGAACGAAGCGAGAAAATACTTAATTAATCTCTACACCTATTCTCAGTCAACTACCTGATAAACAAGTTATTACAGATCAGGGTAAAAACAAATTGAGCCCCTTTAATAGGAGGCTCAACAAGGCATTACTAAATAACATACAAACTCTAATCCCCCAACTCTCCTATAAAAGGAATATTTTCCATAATAGCGGTCCGCACTGCGGCCAGAATATAGCTTTCTAGCTGAAGGAACTGGGCCGCCGCCTTGGCACCGGAGCTTTTTCTGATCTTTTTATAGTACTGGTTGATAAGCTTATCCAGGTCTGATTTTTGCTTGATCATAGCCTTCATAAGCTCATCTAGTTTCTCCACGCTATGGGTATCATAATTTTCTGCATAATCCATCAGCAGATTGATACGGTTTTTGCCCAGGGCTTTGCGCTTGGATTCGTATTCGTCGTACAGTGCCCAGAAATTATCGGCTACGGGGCCCTTTACCGTAACAAAATTGCTATACATCTCCTTTTTCTCCATCCCGAAGATCGACTGCATAAAGTCTATTTCTTCTTCAAAGGTTTGCGCATTGATCGATGCTTGTGTCATAAAGATGGCACACAACAAGGTAATTAGTTTTTTCATGATTTTTTTTGTTTTAATTAATTTCGATAATTGTGGTGTTTTCATTCTTTCAAGTTTTAGAGTTCTCGTTATTTGTTTTATTGCATTTCTCTTTTGTCAATCTAATTTTATGACTTTTGTTTTCAGACATGTCATATAGCTTTAAAAAGACATGATCCCTTAAGAGTTAAAATTGAATATTCAAAGCCCCATAGATCTGAAACTTTGGCTGCCCGGGCCCATATACCAATATACTTGGTTGTGGTTCTATAAAAAAGTTCAGTACAGTCTTATCAATTTTGATCACCTGGCCGATACCCATGCCCAGTGGTACGCTGTAATAGCCTGTCTTCAGGTCGATAGGCATGATGGGGGCGCCCCGGAAATAGAATCCCTTGCCTACCTGGAAAATGTAAAAAGGTTGAATAGCCAAAAATGCTACTTTAGAACGGGTAGCATCACCGCCGATATCAGTTTGAGCAATCACCAGACCTCCTACCTGAATCCGCGGATTGGGTGCAGCAAAAATCACCGCGGCCACTCCCAGGCTATTCCTTCCACTCCCCAGAGCTGCACCAGAGGCCGTATTAAAGGTAGCGGACGGACCAATACCAAAAGTTAATTTAGGCTTAGTTACGGCCAGATAGGCGGCAAAAAGACTAATATCTCCCAGGCCAGATTCACTAAAATTTGTGGATGGATTATTTACAAATCGGGTTTCCAAAGGTACGGTTAATCGCCAGAGGACCTTCCCCCAGGTTGGTACGGCCGCACGTAAATAGAAAGAATTGGCAGCCCCGCCTTCCACTTCATTGAGATTCGGCCTAAAATAATATTGCATATTCAATGCATTTTTGGAAGCAAGCGGGTTGTTGGCCGCAGCTTTTTCCGCATCGGTCATTCCTGCCTTTTGCGGTGGTTTATCCTGCGCATTTGTTGTTCCAAAAATCAGGAGCCCAAATAAGACTAACATTAATGATGGAAGTAAGTTTCGTAGTTTTTTCATAATGTTGTATTTAGAGTCAAATTAATTGCATTGAAGTATTATGCCTTTATTCCTTATTAGAATTTAGTTAAAGAAAAGGCCGGGGGGGTTGGAGTCGTCTGCCAGGCTTTTTATATAGGCTGCAATGGTTCTCAAATAAGGTCCCATAGCCCAGAAGTTGATCTACTTTATCTATAAAATTGTACATCACGCACAGGGGTACGTAATTTTCAACATTGAAAATGTCAAATCTTTTGGGCAAATGCCCACGGAGCAGTTTTTCCGTAGGAACTCCAGTTCTTTTCAAAGGATAGAAAAAGGTAGCAGTGAAATTTCCGACTTTGGCTATATGTACATTTCCCTGTGACATCTGTTCCCCTTAACAAAATTAAACAAGGGTACCAAGGTAATAATTTTTTTTAGGAAATTTCCTTCTCTATTTACTAAACTTAAAGGTATGCTGAATTTTCTTTTTAGGACGTTGTTTTTTCAATGGTTTAGTATGCAGACCGGATACAAAACCTCTTTAGATATAGTTTTGCAGCGATGACCACTATTCTCCCCTGACAGTATATTTTTTAAGTGTCTCCTTCCATGAAGGTTGTTGAATACGGTCTGCCAAGTGTAGGTTCACCGGTTCCATCAACGGCTGCCCTTTTGACATCATAAAACTGCGGTAGCGATACTCGAAGCCAAAAGTAAGCAGTTGCACCTTATTTTCTAACTGGCTCTCGTTGATCAGGTATTCCATTTCAATCTTATCATGAACCCTGCTGTAATCTTTGCATTATCTGCAAATAATTTCTATTATTTGGATTGATTTGAAGTAAAAGGCGACAAGTATTCATTGCACTTTTTAACTGATTTGAATTAACCTCGCTCAGGAGCTTTATATAAAGTATTCTTTCGTCATTTGGGAATACTTTTAAAGCAGTTTCAATTATACTATTAGCTTCTTTATTCTTATTATTTTGTTGAAGCATAAGGGCATAATTGTAATAAGCATTTGCATTTGGCGGTTCTTTGGAACAGGACAAAGCTATATACTTTAATGCCTTATCCGATCTGTTGGTTTCATTGTATAGTAAGCCCAACATATAATATGGGTAGCTATAATGAGGTTCCTGTTCAACTACTTTCAAGTACAAAGCTTCACTTTCATCTACCAATCCTTTTTGGTAATAAATTAAGGCCAGGTTCATACGGGACCTGTTATTATAACTATCCTCTAAAACCGCTTTCTTATAATACTCAAGAGCCCTATCCGAATCTCCCAGGCTTTGGTTATATACCCCTATTTGATGCAGGCCTGCGGGTAAATCGGAATTTACATTAAGATCCGTTAAATACTCGGCATTGGCATTCTTATATCCTTCTGAAGTTTCCACTCCGCTTTTGTCAACAATATTAAAGTAATGAGCCGCTGAAATACGAACTGCCCGCACAGAGTCCTTTAATAAAGGTTCAATTTGAGGTGAAAAGACTGTGCTTCCAATCGATTCAAAGGCCCGTACAGTTTGGTTTCTTACAAAAACTGATGAATCATTTAAATACCTGGTTAAATCGAGCAGTTCTTCATATGAAATAGGAGAATTGGCATATAGCCCTATAGCAGTTGCCCTGGCAATTTCAGGATATTTTTGATTCGAAAAAACCTTTTTGAATTCCTGATTATCCTCAGAATACCCTTTTAATAAATGATCAGAAAAATGGTCTGCTCTCTCCGGGCCGTACTTGTCCACTATAAAGTCGCTCGCCCACTTGGCTGATTTATCCGTATGACATTTATTGCAGGCATTTGGCGTACTGTATTTTACAGACTGATCTGGTCTGGGTATCCTAAAACTATGATCTCTTCTATAATCATTCACCATATACAATTTACCGTCCATATGACAGTTAATACAAAGGGCTGCATCAGTGTTCATTGCATGGTAATGGTGATCCGGCGTATTATACTTATCCGGAACATGACAAGTTAAGCACAGGTCGTTGCCCTGCTTCTTTAGTTTAAGGGAATGCACATCATGACAATCCTTACAGGAAACCCCGAGCCCATACATTTTGCTTTGAATAAAGGAGGTATACACATAAACTTCATCCCGTATCTGTCCATCCAATTCATATAAGGGTTCTTCTAACATTGCCGGAAAATAGTGATCCATGAAATCGCCGGTATAATCAAAATAGGGCGTTAGGTTTGTCCTTCTGGAATGGCATCTGGCACATTTGTCTACAAGCTCTTTGGGAGGGACTGAACCACCCATATACATTTCTGGCGGGAGCACGCCATCTGCTTCATTCTTCTCCTGCTCTTTAAAATAAGAGACATGGGCACTTGAAGGGCCATGACAAGCTTCGCAAGCCACATTTATTTCGCTAAAAGTGGTATTGTATACTCCAGTAGTCAAATCATAATTTTTGCGCAGGTCTGTTGAATGGCAATCGGCACACATGGTATTCCATCGCTGACTCCCCCCGGACCAATTGATCCATTCATCATGCTTGATGTCCAGATCTGGTTGCAGATGAAACCATTTTTGTTCAACAGTATCCCAGGCGGTAAGCAGGCAATTGAATTCCCCGTTTGGAAATTGTACAATATATTGTTGCAATGGGGTATAGCCAAAAGTATACACGATCTTATAATCTGAATATTTCCCGTCCTCCCCTTCTGTATTTACATAATAATCGCCTCCTCTTTTAAAAAAGGAACTTTTAACTCCCTTATGGGTAAAAGTGGTGTTATTAAAGTTGGCCAGTATGGTAGCGGAGTCTGCAATTTTCATCGCCTCGTCGTGATGGGAATTCTGCCATAACTCGTATTCCTGTTGGTGGCATTCTATGCACGATGCTGTGCCTACAAAGGAAGCCTCGTGATAGGATTCCTCAACCTTTACATAAGTCTCCTTCTCTATCCCATTACAGGCAGTTAATAATACAGTAAGAAGTATAGAAGAAAGCAGGAAGTGGCTTGAAGGATTGCTTTTAGCCGAGGTGAAATATTTTATCATTATAACTAATAAGAATTCTATTTTCACAGGAAGATAGAAACATAATTTGAATTTTTAAAATTACGTATTTATATTAAATTTTAACACTTATAAAAACAATAGTGAAATAAGAAGATCAACTTTTATTCCGCTTAAGACAAAAGATACTCATTCGAAAAATCGTAATTTAGCTATTATTCCCAATAAAGAAATTATGAAGTCAAAAGGTGTAATCCCAAAAGATCCATTTTCTTTTCCGGATACTAAAAAAATGATAATTGCTTTCTTGCTTATTTTAGCAGGTACAGGTTTCTTTCAGCAAGGCTACGGCCAGGAAACTCCTAAATCAGATGGTACAGAAAATCAAGAAAAAGTTCCTGTTATAGTCATCCCTGAATTCTCAGAATTAATACCATTAGCTTCAGAAATTGAAGTGAAGTTAATACGTACTCAAAAAAAATTACGCGATACCATAAATGAAGATGCCTTGGTTAGCTCATTTAAATCCATTGATGAAAAATTAGATACCCTGGGAATAACTTTAAATAACCTAAAAACTTTGGGTCCGGCAAGCTTTAATTCCCTTAAATCATTTAAAATTGAGCTTTTGGCCACTGCACAAAATTTTAAAGAAGCAAATATCCCTCTTTCAAATGAGATTGCGAAAATTGAGGGTCAAAGGAAAATGTGGCTGAATGAGCAGGAAAACTGGACACAATGGGAGGATACCCTGGTAACAAAAAATACACCCACCCAAATTAGAACTACTTTTAAAAAAACCCATAGAGCTATTAATACTGCTCTTAAAAGTCTTGTGCCAAAATTGGATCAATTATTAATACTTCAAGATAATAGTTATAAAATACAACCTAAAATTGATATCCTGTTAGATGAATTTGACTTAATAAGCCAACAAGAAAAGGAGCAAGTTTTACTTGATGAATCTGACTCAATGTTTTCTTCAAAATTCAGAGATAAATTTACACCGGAACTATGGGAAAATACCAAGAAAGGGTATGTTGAAATTAAATTAACAAACAACTTTGTCCGAACTACATATTTCTGGGGTGTTTTTTTGGGAATATTCTTATTCCTCACGGTTTATTTGATACTGAAGAAAAACAATGAAGCTATTCTAAATAGTTCTGAATATAAATTCCTTGCCAATAAAGCCCTTATATCAGCGATATTTATAAGCGTAACCACAGTATTCTTAATCTTTAAATATGAAGCAATGCAACCGGCTGAAGAGCTGTTAATTGCTGTGATTATTGGAGTGTCATTTTGTTTTGTTTTAAAAGACCGGCTATCTTCCTGGAAGAAACAAATAGTATATTTATTTGTGTTGTTGGTGTTACTTGATAATTTCTTTTTTACCATTAATTTGCCAACACCACTTTTTAGAATTTATATAGCTTTCATTTCTCTCTCCTTAATATTACTAGCAGTTCTGTGGATTAAAAAAAGTAAGACTGAAAATAATTATAAATTATGGACTTATCTCCTATACACTGGAACCCTTTATTTTGGCTTGGTATTTTTGGCAGAAATAACGGGTAAAGAAGTTTTGGCATTGTATTTATTTGATTCTTTAATTCGCACAGCCATCATAATAGTCCTTTATGGAGTTTACCTATTCATAATTCACGGTGCCTTAGAATGGGTACTTCTAAAGTTTAATTCCAATCAAAAATATTTATCACCGCAGGACATCTCTTCAAGTGTAAATCGGTTAACCAAGTTTATAAATATTCTTGCCATAGTTTTTCTTATTCTTCCACAGTTATTGGTAACCTGGGGGGTTTATAGTAATATGCCGGAAGCAGATGTTAGTCTTATGGCTTTGGGATTTAAGTTTGGAAATAATAAGATAACACTGCAATTGGTAATTACTGCTATATGTGTTCTTTATGGTTCTTACATCATATCTTCTCTTTTTAGCCGGTTTATTATGAATGAGACCTTTGACAAGAAGAATTTTGACAAAGGGACCAGACTGTCCATAGCCCAGCTCGTTCATTATTTAATTATGTTCGTGGGGTTTATCGTAGCCATTTCCGTTTTTGGATTTGACCTTACCAATTTTACTATTGTATTGAGTGCATTAAGCGTTGGAATTGGTTTTGGCCTTCAGGGACTGGTTAACAACTTTGTAAGCGGACTTATTTTACTTTTTGAAAGGCCTATAAGGGAAGGTGACAGTATTGAGGCGCTAGGTGTACCCTGGTCTACAGTTAAGGAAATTGGACTTAGATCTACACGACTAATTACGTATGAAAGTGGAGATCTTATTGTGCCCAATTCTGAACTTATATATAAAAATGTAACCAATTGGACCTTAACTGACAAGATTAGGAATTTAATTATCCCTATTAACGTTGAATATGGTTCGGACATTTCATTGGTGATCAAAACTTTAATCGAGGCTGGAAAAGCTGGCGATTTATTGGTAAAAAACAGTCAGCCCACGGTTTTATTTAGAGAATTTGATCAAAGTGCCCTTAAGTTTGAACTGAGGGTTTTAGTTAAAGATTCTAATAAAGTGTTAACCATAAAGAGTGAACTCTTAACGGATATCACTGAAAGATTCAAAAAAGCCAAAATTGAATTTGCCTATCCTCAATTGGATGTTCATCTTCATGAATCAAATCAAGGCAAGAAGGAAGATTCAGATTCTAAAACAACAGACAATTAGCTAATGATCATGTTTTAAGCTTATCCTGGGTTTTTCTTATTTATGGCTTGGGCTGGTTATTCTATTTGATAGTCTATCATTCCGTCATCAAGTGAACTATATTACAATTCATTAAGCCGTTCAGGTAGTATTAGGATGATACCCTTATTCTACTTTTGACAGTAATGAGAACATTATACTTGAAAAAAAAAGCTTGATTAGAAGTTACTTATATTTTAGTGTATTTATATTATCTTTATATGTCCGTAAGATTTATTGAAACCTATTGATCTTATTATGGAATAAAATTCAAAGAGAGATTAACTTTTTTAAAACATAATTACTATGAAAAAATACATTAGAACATTTTATGTTATTATCATTACCCTATTAACTACTATTCAATTTTACGCACAAGTTCGCAGCGATTATGACCAAACCGTAGATTTTACCAATTTTAAAACATTCAAATTTGAAGGTTGGCAGGATAATAGTGATCAATTGATTAACGATCTGGATAAAAAAAGAATCCTGGATAGTTTTGGAAAAGAATTCAAAATGAGGAATCTAACCTATGTAGAACAAGGAGGGGATATAGTTGTTACATTATATTTCGTCATAGATCAAAAAACAAGTAGAACGGCATACACCAATTATAATGGTGGCATGGGATATGGCGGTAGATGGGGCTATGGTTATGGTGTTGGATATGGTGGCGGTATGGGCATGGGATCTTCTACCACTACAATTTCTGAAAATGATTACGAGGTAGGTACTTTTGTAGTTAGTGTCTACGAAGGAGAATCAAAAAAATTAATATGGCAAGGTATCTCCACCAAGACCATAAATGAAAATCCCAAAAAAAGGAATAAAACTATTCCAAAAGGAGTACAAAAATTAATGAAAAAATACCCAATGCAACCGCCGAAATAAGTAATAAGCGTTAGTATTAAAATAAATAAAACCTGCTATGAATTAAAACATAACAGGTTTTATTTTTTCCTTCATATTATAAAGCGATGTATAGCTATTTCTTAAATAATAGCTGTGTTTATTCCGCCAACTTCATTCCAGGAGCGTAAGAATACTGTGGCAAATACCATCCTTCTACAAGTTTTGCTTCATTTACCAGCTGCATTAATTTGGACCATAATAAAGCACCATCATCTCCTAACATTTCTGAGGCTTTTTCAAGGTCCTGATGATAGTCCAAGGGAGATTTGTTCCAGGTGGTCAAAATATAAACTGGGCGTTCTATTCCTATAAACCCGGCAAACACTCTAAACCCCATTTCTACATTCTTAGTTTCGTATAAGTGCTTATAGGAAGCAAGTAGTTCTTCCACTTTTGATTCTGATCCGGGATAAAAATAATAATAATGCCACTTCCGGTATGTATTACCTTCATCCCATTGCTGTGAAGATGGGACATAGGACAATTCAGGTTTATACTGAACAATATAATGTTTGTAGGATTCTATGGAGAGGTCAAAATAATCCATGATGAGATTTAACTCCGGCTTATTGACCTTTTTTGTCAATGCCTCCCTCGTCCCTTCGTTCAATTCATCCAGACTTTTTAAGGGCACAACATGTGTAAACTCATAGTTATCCTGAATATGAGTAAAATAATTGAAATCCTGCACCTGGTTATCTGTTAGGAAATTTTTAAGGTCTGCAAGAGACATTTCATACTCATCTGTCATGGAAGGAGAAACTTTATCTTCTCGTATTAACATTAAGTTCCAATTCTCATCCATACTCTGTCCAAAGGCATTGGACATCAATATAAACAAGAACAGTGTACTGAAGTGATTTTTTAAGGAAGTGATCTTCATAATATTGTTGTTAGAATTTTATAGAATTGGTTATTAGTTTACAGTATACCCTTTACCCTGCAGGCACGCACTGTAAGCTTTTTTAAAATCATTCATCATATCTGCCTCTGCCTGGCCCGCCGCCTGGTTGTTTGCCTGTTGTTGTTGTGATCGGCCTACCTTACTTCTTCTGTGTCCAACCATAGCACCAGAAGCAGCGCCAATGGCAGCACCTTTCCCGGCATCGCCGGCAATTGCACCAATAGCAACACCTGCCAATGCCCCTCGTGCGGCCCCACTAACGGCAGAACCGTCCGGGCCGGTTTCCACTTGTTGTGCCTGTACCTGAGGAGGATTTAACGGATCTATACCACTCTGTTGAACACCCCATTTATAGCAATAAGACTCATCCTGTGATTGTTGCTCCGCACTTTGGTTTTTGGCCGGAAAAACGTATAAGCCTACTTTTTTAGAAACCATAGCACCAAGAGACTGTTCCTGCGAATAAGTATTAAATATAGCTCCCAAAATAAAAGAGGTTATAGCAAATAAATATTTTGATTTAGGTAATTTCATAACTGAATTTTTTATTGTTGATTAGAATTTTAGTGTTTCAGTATTATAGGTTAAAAGTATAAATAAATTTTTAAAAAATGATAGACAAAAGTATAATAATAGCGCTGTATTTTTGTTCATTATGAAGTAGATAGAAATAATAATTTTGCAATTGAAAATCGTGTTATAAGTTTAGTTATCACGTATTCCTAATTCATTTTCTTTTCACTATTTTTATGAAATTTTCTAAAGCATAGCAAAATAACTCTATGGAAAAATTATCATTTATTCTCATTGGCCTTTTATTTGCCTGTAACTCCTCCCAGAAAACAGTTGCAGAACAAACTGATACTCCTACTGCAAGTGTATCTATAGATCCGCGAGTTTATGCGGTAACGATTACCGAAAACGAATTAAAAGAACATTTGTATATCTATGCTTCAGATGAATTTGAAGGCAGGGAAACAGGGAAACCGGGACAAAAAAAAGCGGTAGAATATCTCAAATCTAATTATGAGGCAATGGAAATCCCCGCGGCAAAAAAGGATGGTAATTATTTTCAGGAAGTTCCTGTGGAATTATCCAAATTGCCCATTGGTTCCATAATGACGAGGGCAACTAAATATGAGTTAGGAACCGACTTTTTAACATTTACACCTATTGAAGGAGATTTCAACGAAATTATTTATGCGGGCTACGGGATAGAAGACGAAGGTTACTCAGATTATGAAGGATTGGATGTATCGGGGAAACTTGTATTAATTAAGTCGGGGGAGCCTGTGAAAGAAGACGGCACTTATTTGATTTCAGGCAGTTCTGAAAAATCTGTTTGGAGTAATAAGTCTGATGCACCGGCCGCCAGATTAAAGTTAGCCAGAAGTAAAGGAGTTAAAGGGGTATTATATTATGATCCTGACAATTACGGTCGCTACAAGAGATATTATGACTATTTGAAAGGGAGTGATAAATTGAAAATGGAAATTAAGAGTGAAGAACATAAAGCCGCATTAGTTCTTCTAAGTGAAACCATGATTGACAATGTATTCCCCGACATTAAACAAGAGCAGGCTTCCAAAATAATTTCACAGCCCATATCTCTTAAAATTAAAAGTAATAATGAGGCTGTATCGTCTGAAAATATTGTGGCAGTTATTCGTGGTTTTGAAAAACCTGATGAATTCGTAGTCATATCATCGCATTTAGATCATATAGGGGTAAATGAAAATGGTGATATTAACAATGGTGCAGATGATGATGGTTCCGGAACTGTTGCTATGCTTGAAATAGCAGAAGCTTTTAAACAAGCTGCAGATACCGGGAACGGACCAAAAAGGTCTATAGTTTTCCTGCACGTAACAGGTGAGGAAAAAGGTTTGCTTGGATCAAAGTACTATACAGATAATGACCCTGTATTTCCTTTGTCTCAAACTGTTGCCAACCTCAATATAGATATGATAGGACGCATTGACCCTAAACATGAGGACAACGGAAATTACGTCTATCTCATTGGTTCCGATAAATTAAGCAAGGAGCTTCATGAGCTCTCAGAAGAGGTTAATGACAAATATTCACAGCTGAATTTAGATTATACCTACAATGATGAAAATGATCCAAATCGTTTTTATTACAGGAGCGACCATTATAATTTTGTAAAAAATAATATTCCTGTCATTTTTTATTTTAGTGGTACACATGAAGATTATCACAGACCCGGGGACACCCCTGATAAAATAAATTATGATTTACTGGAAAACCGTGCACGATTAATCTTCTATACTGCCTGGGAAATTGCGAACAGGGAAGCGCGTATTGAGTTAGATACCACTCCTTCCAAGTAAAGGTTAAAATTTAGTAAAAATAATTGATTCTTTTCCAAGCTCCAGGCTAATCAAAAGTAACTCAAAAAATAAGCCCTGTCATTTATGACAGGGCTTTAGAAAATAATGAGGGTGGAAGACCGGGTTCGAACCGGCGACCTCTGGAACCACAATCCAGCGCTCTAACCAGCTGAGCTACAACCACCATTTGCAAACGCTGGCAAAGGTAATTTTTTTTACCCATTGTTTCAAACTAAACTCCTAAAAATTTTGCAGCGGGACACTACAATAAACATCAAAAGAACTATCCTTTAAATCACCACAAATTCAATAATTTTCATGATTTCATCGATATAATGCAAACTAAAGTCGATAAAACACACAAAAAACGGCATTTCACAACATAAATTAGACCATTGTGTATTAGGGATGTAATTTTATTTTTAGAATTGGTTAATAAACTATGCCCTTAATTTTGACCTACATCCGCACACATTGTACAGACGTGATTAAGCATGCTGCAATTGTTATACTTATTCTATGCAGTATTTCAAATGCCAATGCGCAGCAGGAAATTCAAAAAAAATACAAAGACAGTATCCGGGAAATTAGGTCCCAAAAAAACTTTTCTCCAAAAGACACCCTTTATATTGACCTTTTAAGCAATTTAGGGTACCAACTCAGGTACTATAATACAGACAGTCTTTTTCTCCTCTCTAATGAAGCCCTAGAACTAAGTATAGATGCGGGCTACAAAGAAGGCGAAAGTAGAGCCAGACTGCGCCTTGGCGATTACTACTCTGATAAAGGCGATGCAGATAACTCAATTTTAAATTATACAGCAGGTCTCGATATTGCGGAAGAACTTGGAAACAAAGATCTGAGCTTACGCATTATGAATAACCTGGCCAGCGAAAATGCCTATAAAGGAGATTATGCCCACGCTTTGACTGGATACCTTAAAGCTATCGAAATTGCAGAAGAAATTGGTAATAATAAGATGTTATCCATTATGAATGAAAACATCGCCAACTTATATGCCTCACAAAAAGATTATGAACAATCGCTGGATTTTTACAAAAAAGTAAAAAAAATTAACGGGGAGCTGGGAAATGAGGTTATTATGGCAGAAACCTTAAGTAATTTGGCCTCAGTCTATGCAGATATGGGTAAACTAGATTATGCAATGTTTAATATAAATAAGAGCGTTACAATATTTGAAAAGCACAAAATAATAGATTGGCTGGCATATACCTACGAAATTAAAGGCAAGGTATATTTAAAAGAAAATAAGTATAAATGGGCTCTTTATTGGTATAACCAAAGCGAAATGCTACATAGAGGCCTGGATGATGACCGCGGTAAAATTGACCTCTTTAATGGAATGGCTGAGGCATATTTAGGGCAGGGCAAGGATAGTCTTTCTGAGAATTTTGCACATCAGGCCTTTGAAATATCTGACAGAATACAGTTTATGGAAGGGACTCAAAAATGTGCTTATACTCTTTACAGCATAAATAAAAATAAAAAGAACTACTCTCAGGCTTTAATCTTCCACGAACTCTATCAAAAACTTTCTGATACCTTATCCAGAAATGAAAATAAGAAGAGTTTAACCCTGTTAAAAACAAAAACAGAATATGACCTGCAGAAGAAAATACTGATAGAAGAAAATGAAAAAGCATTAGCTCAACAGCAGAGGTATATCATAGCTGCCCTCGCCATATTATTGGTATTTATTATTATTATAATTTTGGTATATCGGGCAGAAGTAATTCAAAAACGCCTTAATAAGGAACTAGAGGCCAAAAAAGAAATTCTGGAAAAACGAGAATCTGAGTTGCAGGAAAGTAATGAAACAAAAACTAAACTGTTCTCCATAATAGGACATGACCTTCGAGGTCCTGTGGGCGCTTTGCAAGAACTGTTAAGGCTTTATTCTGACGGCGATATTGAGACTGACGAATTTTTGGAGTTTGTTCCTAAATTAAGGGAAGACGTTGATCACGTTTCATTTACCTTAAATAATCTACTAAGCTGGGGTAATACTCAGATGAACGGTGCAGTAACCAAGCCTTCTATTATGGCTCTGGAATCACTGGTTTCCGACAATATTAAATTACTATCTGAAATTGCTAAAAAGAAATCTATAAATATTGTAAGCGAGCTTACTGAAAATACCCTTACATGGTCTGATAGTAATCAAATTGATATTGTTGTGAGGAATCTTATCAGCAATGCCCTAAAATTCACTCCACAAAATGGGATGATAACCATATCGGCACGTGAACGCGGTAATTTATGGGAGGTTTCAATTAAGGATACAGGTGTTGGAATGGATAAAATAACAGTTAAGAATTTGTTTGAGAAGAATTCAAATATTACTACCTATGGTACAGATAACGAAAAAGGGACAGGTCTTGGACTGTCTCTCTGTAAAGAAATGGTAGAGAAAAACGGAGGCAGCATTTGGGTGGAAAGCGCCCTGCGCAAGGGTAGTTGTTTCTTCTTCACACTGCCCAAAAGAGAGAAAAGTTATAGCGAGGCAGTTTAAAAAATATCCCAGAGATTTTTGACGCCAATATGACGTTCAGCAGTAAACCCTTCTCCAAATTCAACCCCAACCAAACGTCCTAAATCCCTGGCTCTATAAGCAATACTATCAGTAAAGTTTTTACTACTTATAGGCGTATTGGGTTCTTTGCTGTCTGGATCATAAAATTGCGAGGCATAAGCCGAAATAGCTTTCATTTTTAGTTCAATAAATCCAGATACATCAACAACCAAATCAGGCTTCAGGTTTTTCCATTGAATATAGTGATAAACTTGTTTTGGCCGCCAGGGTAACTGCCATTCGTCATCACCCGGTAATTTCGTGTCTATTTTTACAAGTCCGCTCAAAAAACAAGCATCACTAACTAATTTGCTTCCTTTGGCATGATCTATATGCCTGTCTTCTATTGCATTACACAATACAATGTCTGGTTGGTATTTTCGCACTAATTGAATTACTGCCAGTTGATGGTCTTTATCATTCGTAAAAAACCCATCGGCAAATTCTAAGTTTTCCCTTACTGTTACCCCCAATATTTTCCTTGCGTTTTCAGCCTCCTTATCCCGGATTTCTGCAGTTCCCCGGGTACCTAATTCTCCCCTGGTCAAATCAATAATACCTACTTTTTTACCGTTTGCTGTTGCTTTGGCAATAGTTGCCCCGGCTCCTAACTCAGCATCATCAGGATGTGCTCCAAAAACTAAAATGTCTAACTTCATTTGATATTTATCTGGTAATTTATTGGCTATTTAAAGCAGGTTGTTTCGCTTTTACATGTTCCAAAGCCTGTTCAATATCTGCTATCAGATCTTCGGGTTCTTCTATACCAATGGAAAAGCGAATTAATCCATCGGAAATTCCCTGCTTAAGTCGATCTTCTTCCGATAGCAGGGCATGTGAGGTCTGAGTTGGTGCTAGTACGGTACTTTCTACACCTGCTAAACTCATGGTAGATTTAATAAGTTTAAGTGCCTTTCGAAATTCAGTAGCATCAATTGAATCCTTAAGTTCAAAAGAAAGCATCCCACCAAAGCCACGCATTTGTGATTTAGCTAACTTATGATCAGGATGAGAAGTCAGACCGGGATAATTAACCCTCTTAATATTCACATTTCCATTCAAATACTCTGCAAGCCTCATTGCATTTTTATTTTGACTTTTAACACGAATCCCCATGGTCTTTATACTGCGCTCCAACAACCATACCGTGTAATCGCTGAGACTACCTCCAAGATTTATAGCTAATTGGAAGATACGCTCCATATTCACTTTAGACGAAGCAACAGCGCCGGCACAAATATCTGAATGTCCCCCCATATACTTTGTGGCGCTGTGGATAATAACGTCAATACCAAAATCAATTGGGTTTTGATTTACCGGGCTGGCAAAGGTATTATCAATCATAGAGACTAAGTTGTACTTTTTCGCAATGTTTGCGACAGCGGTAAGGTCTGTGATAGTCAATAAAGGATTTGATGGAGTTTCAATATAGATAACCTTTGTATTTTTCTTGATTTTCGCTTCAAAATCAGACGGTTTCAAGCCTTCCGTAAATGAGTATGATATCCCAAAATTTTCAAATTGTTTTGTAACCAAATTATATGTTCCACCATATAACATGTTTTGCAGAACCACATGATCGCCAGCCTTTAAGAAAGCAAGAAGTGCGGTACTAACTGCGGCCATTCCACTTCCAAATATCATGGCATCTTCTGCATGTTCCAAAGCTGCTATTTTTTGTGACAATGCCTTTTGGTTAGGGGTGTTGAAATACCTTGGATACCTTTTAATATCCACATCATC
>CBDTVZ010000032.1:0-16470 GCA_965363995.1 uncultured Eudoraea sp. | reverse complement strand
TAATTGATTATTGGCACATAATAATCGTTAATTCCAATTCAATAGTTTGCGGAAAATGCATATACCCGCCGGAATTTCCGGCGGGTTTTTTTAGTTTAAAATTTAAACTCTTTCCAGAGGGGCTTCTAAGGATTTAGTTTAATCGACTTTTTTGTTGCTGCAGGATGTTTATTTATTTCTGTGATGATGTTTATGATAATGACAGCTGCAGGAGTTCAATAGTCCCTCCTTTGCCCTTACGGGCTTCAGAGGACAAGACCTCACCTTCGCTCTTGCGAGCTTCGGTGGATAAGACCTCTCCTTCGCCCTTACGAACCAGTGGTAGATTAAATAAAAAATGCATTAAATAGCCAACCTAAATATTTATTAGTCCCTGTAAATGAGAAGCTTACAGGGATTTTTTGTTGCTACTCCCCCCCTTCCTTATTATCTCTATTCAAAGGTTCTTATATAGAAATTGTGCATTTTATCAGGGAATTCTGTTGCCTTGACTAAAAGAATGACAAAAAACTAAACTTAGAACGGCTTTTGAAGTCTTATAAGTGAATTCTAAAATTAGTGTTATGAAAACTATAGACTTACTTAAGGAAATTTATTTGGAAGGATTCAGGAATATAGGAACCCTTATTGTGCGAAACTATTTTAAACTTTTTGCGTGGTTTAGCTTTGCTATGTTCTTGATTGCGCTCTATGCATTTATCTTTAGGGTAACTACCGGCTTTGCATTTGACTAGCGCATGTAGAAAATTCGCTAAAATGGTTTAAAATAAATATGGAAAAAATCCAAAAAATAGGAAATATTCCATAACTTAGCTGTCCTTTTAGACAGTTATGCAAAAGACCATTCTTCATCTGGATCTGGATACCTTTTTTGTATCCGTAGAGCGGCTCATTAATTCCGAGTTGCAAAACAAGCCTTTGCTGGTAGGTGGTACCAGCGACAGGGGGGTGGTGGCTGCCTGCAGCTACGAGACCCGGGGTTTTGGCATACATTCCGGGATGCCCATGAAAATGGCACGGGAACTTTGCCCTGAAGCCGTTATCATCCGCGGTAACGCAGGCACCTACAGCAAGCACTCCGATCTGGTCACCGAAATCATCAAAGAACAGGTCCCCGTTTTTGAGAAATCGAGCATAGATGAGTTCTACGCAGACCTCTCCGGGATGGACCGCTTTTTTGGCTGCTACCACTACGCCTCTGAATTGCGGAAAATGATCATTAAAGAAACCGGGCTCCCCATTTCCTTCGGGCTGTCTGGAAACAAAATAGTCTCTAAAGTAGCCACCAACGAGGCCAAACCCAACAACCAGCTGAAAGTAGATTTTGGCTATGAAAAACCCTTTCTGGCCCCGCTTTCTATCAAAAAGATCCCTATGGTGGGCGACAAAACCTACCAGACGCTCAGAAACCTGGGACTCAGAAAAGTAAAAACCGTACAGGAAATGCCTATGGATCTTATGCGACGCGTACTGGGGGCAAACGGCGCTGTCATCTGGAAACGGGCCAATGGGGTAGACAACTCTCCTGTGATCCCTTTTTGCGAGCGTAAGTCCATTTCTACAGAACGCACCTTTGACCGCGATACCATAGATGTTAGTAAACTAAAAGGCATCCTTATAGCCATGACAGAGAACCTGGCCTACCAACTCCGCAGGGGGGAAAAGCTTACCGCCTGCATTGCCGTCAAGATCAGGTATTCAGATTTTAATACCTATTCCAAACAAGTCCGGATCCCCTATACCAGTGCAGACCATATTCTTATCCCCAAAATCCTGGAGCTGTTCAGAGTCCTGTATAACAGGCGCTTGCTGGTGAGGCTTATAGGCATCCGCTTTAGCCATCTGGTGCCGGGCAATTACCAGATCAACCTGTTTGAAGATACTGAAGAAGCCCTGAACCTCTATGCCGCAATGGATAACATCCGGGAGCGCTTTGGCGATAAAAGTGTGCTGAGAGCCTCCGGCCTTGGCGCTAAAACTATTGGCAGAATGCACAACCCCTTTAATGGTCAACCGCCTATAGTGCTGGCGCATAGAAAGCAATAGAATTATAAATGAGAAATCACAAATCACAAATTTCAAAAAAGAGAGATATGAATAAGGTATATGATCTGGAAGAAAGGACCTACTTGTTTGCTAAAGACGGCCGTTTTTTTGTTAAAGCGCTGCCCAAAAGCGTGAGCAATATTGAGGATGGAAGGCAGCTGATAAGATCTTCGGGGTCTGTAGGCGCAAATTACATTGAGGCTAATGAAAAATTAGGGGATAAAGATCTTGTGATGAGGCTCAAAATAGCAAGCAAGGAAGCCAAAGAATCAGAGTATTGGCTTAGGCTTTTAAAAGAGTTAAATGCTAATCATAAGGAAAGAACAAAAGAATTAATACGCGAAGCCTTTGAGCTAAAAAATATACTGTCATCCATTATTAATAAGACTTCCAATAAAAAATAATCTCTTATAATTTGGCATTTGAGCTTTGGAATTTATTAACCATTCTCTTGGAATTTGATATTTGAATTTTGGAATTTATACAATTATGTATTTAAACTGTCACAGCTACTACAGCCTCCGATACGGAACTTTTTCCGAAGTAGCCCTCTTAGAACTCGCCCGGGAAAACCAGGTGACCCAACTGGTACTTACAGATATCAACAATACCTCTGCAGGCCTGAACTTTGTCCGTAAAGCTCCGGAATACAACATAAAACCTATTTTAGGGATCGATTTCAGAAATGGGGCAGATCAATGCTTTGTGGGCATTGCCAAAAACAATAAGGGCTACCAGGAACTAAACGCCTTCCTCTCTGCCCACCTCCACGAGGAAAAAGAAATCCCCCAAAGAGCCCCGAAGTTTAAACACGCCTACGTAATCTACCCCTTTGAAAAGGTCCTGCTCAATGACCAAAGCCATTTCCGCGAACAGGAGTTTATAGGAATTTCCATAAGGGATCTAAGAAGGCTGCCCTTCTCCAGCTTAGTGGAAAAAAAAGACAAACTGCTAGTGCTGCAACCCGTTACCTTCAGGAATAAGCGCGACTTTAATGCGCACCGATTACTGCGGGCCATAGATAAGAACGTGCTGTTAAGCAAGCTCTCCAAGGAAGAAGAGGCCAGCGAAGAGGAAAAAATGTTTCCTATTCAAAACCTGGCCGCGGCCTATGCAGAATACCCCTTTATTCTCGAAAATACAGAATGGCTGATGAATTCCTGCAGCATCCATTTTGATTTTTCCAAAAGCCGGACTCCCCAGAACCTGCAGACCTATTTGGGAAGCAAAGAAGAAGATGAAAAACTCCTGGAGCAATTGTGCCGGGACGGCCTCCCTTACCGCTATCCCGTAGTGGACCAACCTATCCGGGAGCGACTCCAAAAAGAGTTGGGACTGATTAAAGAAAAGAACTTTGTCTCCTATTTTTTAATCAACTGGGACATTGTTTCCAAGGCCCGTGAAAAAGGGTTTTTCTATGTGGGGCGGGGCAGTGGCGCCAACAGCATTGTGGCCTATTTGCTTCGTATTACCGATGTAGATCCCATAGAACTCGACCTGTATTTTGAACGCTTTATTAACCTCTACCGGGCCAACCCGCCCGATTTTGATATCGATTTTTCATGGAGAGACCGGGAAGAGATTACCCAGTATATTTTTGACCGCTTTGATCATGTTACCCTTTTAGGCACTTATGTCACCTTTAAACATAAGGGCATTGTACGCGAGTTGGGAAAAGTCTTTGGCCTGCCAAAGGCAGAGATTGATGTTCTAAGTGATAGACACTACCAGCTATCCCAATTAGATGAGGTATCCCTGCTGGTATTAAAATACGGACAATTAATAAAAGGCTTTCCCAACTACCTGAGTATCCATGCCGGGGGGATCTTAATTACCCAAAGGCCCATCCTCTATTTTTCAGCTACGCATCTGCCGCCAAAGGGCTTTGCCACCGCTATGTTTGATATGGTCATTGCCGAAGATGTAGGCCTCTATAAATTTGATATTTTGGGCCAGCGTGGCCTGGCAAAGATCAAGGAAACCCTGCAGATCCTGCAACTTAATAATCCGGAGGAGTTTCAAAAAATTGACATCCATAATATCAAAAGATTTAAGGAAGATCCCCGTATTAACCAGCTGATAAAAACCGCCCAGTGTATGGGGTGCTTTTACGTAGAATCGCCTGCCATGCGTATGCTGCTAAAAAAGCTGGAGGTAGATAATTATTTGGGTTTGGTAGCGGCAAGTTCCATTATCCGCCCCGGGGTGGCCAAGAGCGGGATGATGCGCGAATACATCCTGCGGCATCGCGAAGAGGGCAGGGCGGAGGAGAAGGGCCACCCGGTAATGCTAAATATTATGCCTGAGACTTATGGCATTATGGTCTATCAGGAAGACGTCATAAAAGTGGCTCACTATTTTGCCGGACTTACCCTTGGGGAGGCCGATGTACTGCGAAGGGGAATGAGCGGAAAATTCCGTTCCCGGGAGGAGTTCCAAAAGGTACAGGACAAGTTTATGGACAATTGCCGCAAAAAAGGTTATGAAGAAGGGCTGATCTCCGAGATCTGGCACCAGGTAGCCAGTTTTGCCGGTTATGCTTTTGCCAAGGGGCACTCTGCTTCCTATGCCGTGGAGAGTTACCAGACCCTGTTTTTAAGGGCCTATTACCCCCTGGAATATCTGGTGGCGGTGCTTAACAATGGGGGTGGTTTTTACCGTTCCGAGTTTTATGTGCACGAAGCCCGGATGATGGGTGCAAACATACATGCGCCGTGTATAAACAAGAGTTTTGCGGTAAACTGCATTTATGGAACAGATATCTATCTGGGCTATATGTATCTGAAAGAGCTGGAGAGCCGCGTAATGGAGCGTATTTTAAAAGAGCGGCAGCTGCACGGGGTCTTTAATTCTTTGGCAGGTTTTTTAGACCGGGTACCAATTTCCATAGAGCAGCTGAGTATTCTTATTCGTATAAACGCGTTTAGGTTTACAAAAATTAATAAGCACAAATTGTTGTGGGAAGCGCATTTGTTTCTTTCCAAAGGCACTATAGTAGACCACCCCAAATTGTTCCCGCCTACCCACCAAAAATTTAAGATTCCACGCCTGCATACCACAGATCTGGAGATGGCCTTTACCCAATTGGAACTCCTGGGGTTTTGTCTGTGTTCCCCTTTTCATTTGTTAAAGGAACCCCTTAAAAACACAAATGGCAGCAGGGATTTGGAGCGGTATTTAAAGAGGAATATAGATATCTATGGCTACCTGGTTACCGTTAAGAATACAAATACGCATAATGGCAAACGCATGCATTTTGCCACCTGTGTAGACCAGCATGGGGAGGTGTTTGATACGGTCCTTTTTCCCCCTGTGGCCGCCAAATACTATTTTAGGGGCAGGGGCATTTACAGGTTTTACGGCAGGGTGGTAAGTGAGTTTGGTTTTTTGAGTATAGAGACCATAAAGATGCAAAAGCAGGAAGTGATTCAGGACCCCAGGTATGCCGATATGAAGACCGCCAATAAAAGACTGTTGATAACTCCCAAAAAACAGCTTTAGTGAAAACGGATACAATTGTTACATTGCAGTTTAACAAATCTCCGTAAGCCTTTGAGAGATAAATGATCCAAAAACTAAATTCTAAAAACCAAAACGTAGCTGAGACCATCCACTCTGTCTTTCAAGCCTCCTATGCTATAGAAGCCAAACTTTTAAAAGCTACAGATTTTCCACCCCTTAAAAGAACTGCAGAGGAATTTTTAGATAGTAAAAATGCGTTTTACGGCTTGTACAAAGAAAAAAAGTTGGCAGGTGTGGTGGAGGTAAAAGCGGAAGAAAACAACACCCATATCCAAAGCCTGGTGGTGCACCCCAACTTTTTTCGGCAGGGGATGGGCAGTGCCCTGGTGCAATTTGTACTGGATACCTATACCACAAAAAATATTACGGTAGAAACCGGCCTGGCAAATGAACCGGCCAAAGACTTGTACTATGGCCTTCATTTTAAAAAAGTAAGGGAATACGATACCACCCATGGCATTCGAAAAATTGCTTTTTTGATGCGAAGAGGTTAGGTGGTTAGCCCCCAGGGTACTAAGAGTAAAGATCTTAACTGTAAGATTTTTAGGGAGTTGCTATCTTTTATGGCAATGGCACAGGGGGCGACTTTTATCATGTTTCCCGTCAAGTTTGGGAGTAACTCAAATAAGTAATTTTATGCCCTGTTTTTGTTTTTCACGAATATTAATTTATGTCGACTTTTAGAGCTTTCTCTTTGTTCTATCTCAAATTTTCCAATTGATTTAATTAACGGAGTCAATTTCTGGAAACCGTAGTTTCTGGGATCAAAATTGGGTTGTTTCTTCTGTAACAAACTGCCGACATCTCCCAGGAAAGCCCATCCATCGTCATCAGATAAGTCGTTAATAGTTGTGGCAATTAATTTAATTTCCTTTGAAGTAATTTTATCAACTGTGTCCTTAGATGAAGTTTTTTCATTTTCAACTTCTGCCTCTTTAGATTGGTTTTTCAGAATCTCTATGTATATAAATTTGTCACATGCTACAATAAATGGATTTGGCGTCTTTTTTTCTCCGATTCCAATAACTTGCATTCCTGCTTCTCTTAGTCGGGTTGCTAAGCGGGTAAAATCACTATCACTGGATACCAGACAGAAGCCATGTACTTTTTCCGAATACAAAATATCCATAGCATCAATTATCATTGCAGAATCTGTGGCATTCTTGCCTGTTGTATATCCATATTGCTGAATTGGAGTTATTGCATTCTCCAGTAGCAAGTTTTTCCATTTTGACAAATGAGGTCTGGTCCAGTCACCATAAATCCTTTTTATCGTAGGATTTCCGTATTTCGCTATTTCTTCCATCATCTCTTTTATATATGCTGATGGTATATTATCCCCGTCAATTAGCACGGCTAAATTGAAATTCATATTATTTTATTTTGATTCAACTTTATTTAAATTGAGAATTTTAATATTGTTTTCTCATTGATACTAATTGCCCAAATAACCAATTAAGAATCTTATAGCGGTTTCCGGCTCTAAGATACGTAATCCTATATACCCAGAGGAAAGTTTATTTGGGTGTTACCTGCAAGAATAATTTTTTAAAGAACTCCATAGTGTAATCCTCTGAATTTTGGGAAGGTGCCTGTATTATCTCCACACAACTCACATGTTTTGTCATAATTGCTACCGAAAGGTCAGATGAGGGCAGTCCCGGCACTGGGATGTCCTTCAAAAGAAGTCAGTTTAATATTAAATTCCTTTTCATAAGCTTCAGATACTGATTGGATAAATGAATCTGCTGCATCTTCATGAACTAAATTGATGGTGCATCCACCAAATCCACCACCCATCAACCGTGCGCCTAAAACCTCTACCACATTTTTTGAAAAATCCACTAAGAAGTCCAGTTCCCGGCAACTTACCTGGTACAAAGTTCGCAGGCCCTCGTGCGTTTGGTACATCAAAGCCCCAAGGGTTTTTAAATCACCCTTTTTTAAAGCTTCTACTGCATCCAAAACCCTATTGTTCTCTTGCACTACATAAGTGCATCTATCCAACACTTTGGGATTCATATCTATTTTACTTGCCTCTATCATCTCTAAACTTGCATCCCTGAGAGATGCTACGTAGGGATCTTTTTTTTGCAGGATGGCCACACCTTCTTCGCACTCTTTTCTTCTGGTATTGTACTCACTACTGGCCAGGCTGTGAGAAACATTGCTGTTTAATAAAACCAACCTGTAGGGAGCTATGGCAAATGGCACATAGGCATATTCCATACTTTTGCAATCCAGCAGGATCACATGATCTTTTTTACTCATTACTGAGGCAAACGGGTCCATTACCCCACACTTGGTGCCCACATAATTGTGTTCAGCGTCCCTGGAAAGCGCCACAATCTCATGTTTAGATAGTCCAAGGTCAAAAAGCTCATTCAGCCCGAAGGCCAGACCACATTCCAGGGCTGCCGAAGAACTGACCCCTGCACCAACCGGCAGATCACTTACAATAGTACATTGAAACCCTTTCAGTTCCTTACTTCTTTTATAAATTTCATACAACACTCCAAGGATGTAATTTTCCCATTGTGTGTTGCTTGGGGCAATATGTTTAAGATCTACAACAAGTGCTTTTTCATATCCCTTACTTCTAATTTCACATTGGGTATCTGTATTATTTCTCTCAAGGGTAAAGCGAATTCTCCTGTCTATGGCTGTGGGCAAGACATACCCCAGGTTATAGTCGGTATGCTCCCCAATGATATTGATCCTCCCCGGAGAATCTACAATCACTTTATCCAAACCCTTATCATCCATTTTCTTAATTGAGAACTTTGCTTTTCATCTTAAAATTTTCTGTCGGGGTCAAATGGTGCAATATCCATTGCAGTTTTTTTATTGTCAATAATTTCTGAAACCAATTTCCCGGTAGCCGGTCCAAGACTCCAACCCATCATAGCGTGCCCTGTGGCAAAAGTGAGGTTGCTATAAGCTTTGCTCCTGCCAATATATGGCAAGCCGTCCGGACTTACCGGCCGAAGCCCGCTTTTAGCGTTTGCGATATCTTCCGTGCTTATTTCTATTTCCGGGTAATAACTTTTTGCAGCCTTGGCAATGGCATCAACCCGCTTTTTTCTGATGGTATCATTAATACCCGAGAATTCCATAGTTCCGGAAAAACGGGTAAATCCCTGCATAGGGGTCACCGCGGCTTTGGCCTCCATAAGTACAGCCGGGATGCTTATCCCCGTTGGTTTTTTTACATTAATTGAATACCCTTTCCCTGCCTGCAGTGGTAGTTTAACCTCCATTTGTTTGGAAATTTTGCTACTCCAGGAACCGGCAGCTAAAACTACTTCGTCGGCATTATAGGATGCTTTGGAGGTTCTTATTTCGGTGACTCTGCCTCCTGAAGTTGAAATCTCCAGTACTTCTTCATTGGTTTTTACATCCACCCCGGCACCCTTGAGATATTTTACCATCTTGGGCATAAATTCAGTAGGGGTGGTATGGCAGTCACATTCATAATGAATGGCTCCTTTTACGTCGAATTCTACATTGGGTTCCAGCTTCTTTAATTGGGCCAGGTCCAAATTTTTTACTTCAAGGCCAAGAAATCGGGCCTCCAGTGCCACTTCCAATTCTTCTTCCCCGGCTTTATCCGTTTTGTAAAGCATTAGCAGACCTTTTCGCTCCAGTTGAAATTCACCTAAATCACCAGAAGCATGGAGTTCTTCGAATAGCCCACGGCTTAAAATATTAATATCCTTGATCACCGGAATGGCCATTGCAACTTTGGCTTGAGTGGAAGACTTGTGAAAATACCAGGACCATCTGAAAAAATCGGGGTCCCAACGTGGTTTCATATAAAACGGACTTGCCGAATTAAACATCCATTTAATGCCTTTAACAATCATCCCCGGAGAAGCCAATGGAATAATATGGCTGGGTGTAATATAACCGGCGTTCACAAAAGAAGCCCCGGCAGTGATGTCAGATTTATCTATTAAGGTCACCTGGTGACCTGCCTTATGTAGATAATAAGCAGAACTCAAACCGACAATCCCTCCGCCAATAATGATTATGCGTTTACTCATATTAAATTACTTGAAAACCCTCTGCAAAAGGGTCGTCATCGTCAATGTTTATTTTATTGTACCCATAGACCCTTGCCCATCCTTTAATGCTGGGGATAATGGCCGTTTTGTTGCCTAAAGTAGTAACTTCTTCAATACATCCTATAAACTGAGACCCGATAAAACTCTCGTGTATAAAATCTTTGCCCTCTTCCAGGAGGCCTTTTGCATGCCATTGGGCCATCCGGGCAGAGGTTCCTGTGCCGCATGGCGAACGATCAATAGCATTATCCCCATAAAAAACGGCATTCCGTGCCGAGGCATTTGGCGCTATGGTCTTACCGGTCCACAGAATATGACTCACATCTCTGATAGTCTTATTTTCCGGATGTATAAATTCATTGGGGTATTTTGTGTTGATAGCCTCCCGTATTTTCCGGCTAAAATGAATGAGCTCAGCGGCATTGTAATCTTGTATCCCACCAAAGTTTTCCTGAGGATCTATGATGGCGTAAAAATTTCCTCCGTAAGAAACATCAAAAACTAAAGTGCCTAAATGATCACTTTCAATATTTAATTCACCGGCTGCAAGAAACGATTTTACATTGTTGAATTTTACCCAATCTACTTTTTTCCCCGTTTGCTGATATTCAACTTTCACCAGACCTGCAGGGGTTTCCAAGCGTATTTTTCCCGGGATTTTTGGGTGTATTAGCCCTTCTTCAATTCCAATAGTGATGGAACCTATTGTACCGTGTCCGCACATAGGTAAACAGCCACTGGTTTCAATAAATAAAATCCCCAGGTCGTTTGCAGGATCTGCCGGGGGGTAAAAAATACTACCACTCATCATGTCATGGCCACGAGGCTCAAACATTAGACCTTTACGGATCCAGTCATAGGACTCCAAAAAATGCTGCCTCTTTTCACTCATGTTGCGACCCTTCAAATCGGGGCCGCCCTGAACAACAACCCGTACCGGATTGCCGCAAGTATGAGCATCAATACAATTAAAGGTAGTTATAGCCATTGGTCTGTGGTTTGTTAAATCGCAGCATCCGTGTAAACTCCATTTACCAATCGTAAAATTTGAAGGGGATTCTCATCTTTAAGGGCATCAGGCAGAAAATCCTGGGGCCAGCTCTGAAAGGCCACTGGCCTTACCCAACGTTTTATAGCATAAGGGCCCACTGCCGTAAACCTGCTATCTGTTGATGCGGGGAATGGTCCTCCATGCACCATAGAAGGACAAACTTCCACCCCGGTGGGAACGCCGTTAAAAATAATCCGGCCAACACGACTACCAAGGGCTGCCACTAAATTTGCATGTTCTCCTACTTCTTGCTCGCTTCCTAATATGGTGCCGGTAAGCTGACCTTCCAAATGTTGGAGTATGGAGGTGAGTTCAATGGCATCTTCACATTGAACAACAATAGAAAAGGGGCCAAATACTTCCTGGTGTAGTTTGGGGTTCTCCAGAAAATTTTTCCCTTCAGTCGTAAGTACAAGTTGTTGGGCAAAATTGGGTTGTGGTTCTGTTTCAAAATTTGCTATGGGGCTGGTACCGGCATGGGCAGCAGCTGTTTGCTTACCTTTTTCGTAATTACTGTAAATATTGGGATGCAACATACAGCTGGGTTCCAGCTTCGCAATTTCTTTTCCCAGAGAATTGATAAAGGTATCCATAGCTTCACTTTTCAGGCCTAAAATAAGTCCGGGACTTGTACAAAACTGTCCTGCACCCAGCATAATGGATCCCGCGTATTGTTCTGCCCAATAACTTCCCTTTTCTTCGAGGGCAGACGGCAATACCACCACGGGGTTGATGCTACCCATTTCTGCGAAAACTGGAATTGGTTCCGTACGTTCATTGGCTAATTTGTACAAGGCAGTTCCACCTCTGATACTTCCGGTAAATCCAACGGCTTTTATCACCGGATGTTTAACAAGTTGCTGACCCACTTCTATTCCGCTGCTATTCAAGTTAGAAAAGACCCCATTGGGCATAGCTGTTTTTTTTGCTGCTTTTAGAATTGCGGAGGCTACCAGTTCCCCGGTTCCTGCATGCATGGGATGGCTCTTTACAATAACCGGACAGCCGGCTGCAAGTGCACTGGCAGTATCACCACCTGCTGTGGAATAGGCTAGCGGAAAATTACTGGAGCCAAATACCGCAACAGCTCCCATAGGGAAAAGCATCTTTCTTATATCCGGTTTTGGTACTGGAGTTCTCTCTGGCAGGGCAGTATCAATACTTGCCTCTACCCAGGAACCATCTTCCAGAGTACTGGCAAAAGTTCTTAACTGTCCGACGGTACGCCCCCGTTCCCCTTTAGCCCTGCCTTCGGGCAGACCGCTTTCCAGGCAATAGGTTTCGATAAGCAAATCACCCAGGGCTTCTATCTCATCAGCAATAACTCTTAAAAACCCAGCCTTACGTTCGGCTGTGAAATTTCTATAACTTTCAAAAGCTTCTGAGGCCAGTTTTGCGGCTTCATTAAGTTCCTCTTCTGTGGCTTCATAAAAAGTCCATTCATTCTCCAGATTTAATTTGGGGTTAAAAGTTTTATAGGTCTTGCTCCCATTGGCAGAGTGTTTATTTCCAATATAATTTTTTCCAGTGATCATAGTTTTGTTCGTTATGCAGAATGATAAGATGTTTTGTTCAAGGCTTTATAATCCGGTAATGCTGGTCTGGATTTCATTCCTTCTCCGATAATTTTTAAAACCCTTTGGCGTTCGTCTCCATGTAGTGGCAGTCTGGGAGCCCTCACATTTTCTGTGCCTATTCCCGTGGCAACTTCAGCCAATTTAATATTCTGAACCAGTTGTGGGCTTATATCCAGTTCCAAAAGCGGTAAAAACCAGCGGTAAATTTGCAGAGCCTCAGCAGTTCTGCCGGCTTTAGCCAGTTCGTAAATGGCAACGGTTTCCTGTGGAAAGGCACAGACCAGGCCGGCTACCCATCCATCGGCCCCCATTAGTATACTTTCAAGTCCAAGGGTATCTACACCTGTAAGTACTTTTAACCGATCTCCAAATCTGTTTTTTATCCGGGTGATATTAGAAATATCACGGGTAGATTCTTTTACCGCTTGTATGTTATCGCATTGCAGCATTTCCTCAAACATATCTAAAGTAACTTCAATTCCATAGTCTACCGGATTATTGTAGATCATGATAGGCAGGTCTGTACTTTGGGCAATAGCCTTAAAATAGGTAACCGTTTCAAAATCATTTGCTTTATAGCGCATTGGGGGTAGCATCATAAGTCCGCTCGCACCATACTTCGCAGCATTATTTACAGCCCTAATAGCCCCTTTGGTGGATTGTTCTGCAATGTTTATAATAACAGGAATTTTCCCATCTACAATGCCAACAGTGGTCTCGATCAGGATTCTTTTTTCATCGTCTGAAAGCGTACTGGCTTCGCCCAGGGTACCTCCCAGAATAATTCCGCTAACTCCTGCCTGGAGCTGTGCATTAATATTTACCTCAAACATCTTTAAATCCAGAGTATCGGACTCTGTGAATTTGGTAGTTACAGCGGGCATAACACCCTTCCATTGTACTTGCATAATTATCAGGCTTTAGTTGTAAAATATAAAATTACTTATTTTATCACATTGAATTTATAAATAGTTGTTGATTTGTATTTATCTCCCGGTTCTAATAATGTACTCGGGAAGTTTCGCTGGTTTGGAGAATCTGGATAATGTTGTGTTTCCAGGCAAAAAGCGTTTCTTTTCATATAAGGTTTGCCACTTTTACCAATACTGCTCCCATTTAAAAAATTACCACCGTAAAGTTGAACACCTGGTTCAGAGGTATATACTTCCATTATTCTGCCAGTTGTGGGTTCCGTTACCCTTGCTGCCAGGACAAGTCCTTCACTATTTTTAGGAGATTCACTCAGCACAAAATTATGATCATAACCTCCTCCAATAACCATTTGTGCATTATTGCTATCCAGGTCTGTAAGTATTGTTTTCGGGGTTGTAAAATCAAAGGGAGTGCCATCAACACTCTCAATGGTGCCGATAGGGATAAGTCCGGCATCCACCGGGGTATACGCAGAGGCGTTGATCATCATTACATGATCATTAACATCACCCTGGCCTTCACCTTTAAGGTTAAAATAGGAATGGTTGGTTAAATTAATAATAGTGGTTTTATCTGTGGTGGCCTCGTAGATAATTTTTAGTTCATTGTTATCTGTAAGAACATAGGTAACCTTTACATCCAGGTTGCCGGGATAACCTTCCTCCATATCCGGAGAAATGCGGGTAAATTCTATTTTGTTGGGTGCGGTTTGCCTGGCTTTCCAGATCACACTTTCAAAACCAATATTACCACCGTGCAAATGGTTTTCACCATTATTTTTAGCCAGTTTATACTTTGCTTTTTTAATAGAAAATTTACCCTTTGCAATGCGATTTCCATATCGTCCTATTACGGCTCCAAAGTTATTTTTAGGACCATTCATATAGCCGTCCAGTGTAGAAAGTCCAAGAACAATATCGCCCATTTTTCCATCTTTATCCGGCACATGTAAGGCAATTAATCGCTGTCCGTAATTTGTAAAGTCGGCTCTTAGCCCATTTTTATTTATTAGTGTATATACGCTGATGCTATCGCCATCAATAACTGCCTTAAAATCATCCGGATTTATTGTATTGGTATAGGAAATCTTTTCTTCTTCCATCCCGGGTTTTTTACTCGAATTATTATCCTTACAGCCTAAAAATACCAGAGAAATAAGAATTAAAGAACTTATGGAATTGATCTTCATAATGAATTAAATTTTCGCCCATTAAAAGTAGGGAAAACTTTGAAGGAAAGGGAGTAACAAAATAGATTATTACCAGAATTGCACTTATAAATTGTTTGCCGGTTTGTGCATTGGGAGCGTGGGTAACATTTTTTGAAATTATATGCTTATTTTAGTCCGATGCAGCGATGTTGTACTAAGATATTAGTCCTGTTATTTTTTGTTCAATTTTCTTTACAGGGACAAGTTGAGGAAGATAAGGCCCTTCATTTCGCTGCCGGCGCAATTTCGGGGGCAGCAGGGGCATTAATAGCTTCAAAAATAAGTAAAAGGAATCGTTTTTGGACAGTTACCGGCTCTGTGGCAGCCAGTCTTTTAGCTGGCTTAACTAAGGAGGCTATTGATAAAGGTAATGGTGGTAAATGGGACAATGGCGATTTGGCAGCAACAGTCCTGGGAGGGGTAACCGTTGGAGTTAGCATTGAATTGTTTTCCAAAAAAAGCGGGAAATACTATGTTAAGAGAAATAAATCTGCCAAAAAAAAGAAAAAGAAAGATAAACCGGTTAAGCCCTATTAATAGATAAATTTAAAATCATAAAACTATTTTGGATACAAACAAAAAACTAAAGCAAAAATATGAGGCACTGGGTGAAAATCCGGAAACTTACCTGAAAGGCTTACTTCATGCCAAACCTATTACTTATTGGGATTATGTAGAGACTGACACCTTATTATCATTACAAAAACCACGTACTCATTTTAAGGATGAAACCATTTTTATCATGTATCATCAGGTTACCGAATTAATACTGAAAATGATGAGACATGAATTGGAACAGATTTCGGAAGAGGAATTTCCCACGGAAACTTTTTTAATTACCAAAATCAATAGACTAAATAGGTACACTACCATGCTTATTACCTCTTTTGATATCATGAAGGATGGTATGGATCATGCCGACTACAATGAATTTCGTGCCACATTGACTCCTGCTAGTGGATTTCAAAGTGCTCAGTTCAGATATATTGAATTGTATTGCACCCGACTGGAAAACTTAGTGAACGATGAAGGGAAAGATCGTTTATCCGCCAATCCTACCATAGAAGAATATTTTGAGCACATTTATTGGAAGGATGCCGGATTAAACCGTGAAACAGGTGCAAAAACCCTGACATTGCAACAGTTTGAGGAAAAATACCTGGATAGTTTTATTACCCTCGCCAAAAAATTACAGGGTTATACTCTTGAGGATAAAATTCTCAAAATAAAAAACCCTTCAGGTCAATTGAATGAAAAGCTAAAGGAATTTGATCACCTTTACAATGTAGAGTGGCCTTTGGTGCACCTTAGAACGGCAGGTTATTATTTAGATGTGAAGGGTGAAAACAAGACCGCAACCGGTGGTTCTGAATGGAAGAAGTATCTTCATCCGAAACATCAGCAGCGCAAATTTTTCCCAACTTTATGGACTGAAGATGAAAAGAGTAATTGGGGCATTCCTGAAGAATAATTATATAGAAGATTTTAGATTGAAAAATCTGTAGAATGACAATTCAATTATCTAAGTTTGGAGAAACAATCTTGAAGTAGGTTTTGCCCCTTGATTCAAGAGGTTTGCTTTCCCGTGCTCACTCGAAAGCACCCTGGATTTGGCTGTACAAAACCTCTAAAGAAAATAAAAATAAAATGGAGGTGTTCTATTGACGGAACATTTTTGATTAACAATAACAGATTAAAGCCACTCCCTTCGCTTAAAGTAGTAAAGCAGACTTAAAAATATTACAACCATTACTCCCCATAGCACAAAATACCCGTATTGAAATTTATAGTTCCTTAAACTTTTGAGAAGTACTATCGGATCTATATCTCAACCACTAGTTTTCCTTTGGCTAAATTGCTTTCCATATAGGTATGGGCTTCCACTATTTGGTCTAGTCGGAAAACCTTGTCAATGTTAAGGGTTATCTCTCCATCGGCAACCGCGTCAATAAAATCTTGTAATAAGTCTCCTTTGTATTGATCACATATGGAATTCTTAGTGATGCCATAGGGAGAGGTCATATTTCTGAGCCATACTTGGTGCATGGCTATGGAGTGAGATGT
>CBDTVZ010000031.1:0-16524 GCA_965363995.1 uncultured Eudoraea sp. | reverse complement strand
TCATGAATATACTTATCATTGGCGCCGGCGGCAGGGAACATACTCTTGCCTGGAAACTTAGGCAAAGTCCTAAATTAGATAAATTGTTTGTCGCTCCGGGAAATGCGGGAACTGCGGGCATAGCGCTTAATATTCCATTAGATATCAATGATTTTGAAGCAATAAAGTTACTTGTACAAAAGGAGGGCATTGACATGGTTGTTGTGGGCCCAGAGGATCCATTGGTGAACGGAATACATGATTATTTTCTTAAGGACTCTTCTCTAAAGCACGTTTCTGTGATTGGTCCAAGAAAAATGGCGGCTACCCTGGAAGGAAGTAAGGAGTATGCCAAGAAATTTATGATGAAGCATAATATTCCAACAGCTTCTTACAAGAGTTTTACCTCTGATAACTTTGAAGAAGGGCTCCAATTTTTGGAATCTCTAAAGCCACCCTATGTTCTAAAAGCAGATGGCCTGGCAGCGGGCAAAGGCGTCCTGATACTTAATGACCTGGATGAGGCTAAAAAGGAGCTCCGGGAGATGCTTATTAGCGCAAAGTTTGGCACCGCAAGCTCAGTCGTTGTAATAGAAGAGTTTTTATCCGGAATAGAACTTAGTTGTTTTGTTTTAACTGATGGTGAAAATTATAAAATTTTACCAATGGCTAAGGATTATAAGCGCATTGGAGAAGGAGATACAGGATTGAATACAGGAGGCATGGGAGCCATTTCACCCGTACCTTTTGTTTCCGAGGAATTCTTAGAAAAAGTACATAAGCGCATAATCAAACCTACCATAATAGGTTTACATAAAGACAAACTGCCCTATAAAGGATTTATTTTTATCGGTTTAATAAAAGTGGGAGAGGATCCTTTTGTTATAGAGTATAATGTGCGACTTGGAGATCCCGAGACTGAAGTTGTAATTCCAAGAATTAAAAACGATCTCGTTGAATTGTTTAATGCAGTGGCCAATGGTAAACTGAATTCCATTGAACTGGAAATTGATGAAAGAACCGCTACCACCGTCATGTTGGTATCCGGAGGTTACCCGCAGGCTTATAAGAAGGGGATAGAAATTAAAGGAATAGACCAAGTAGATGAGTCCATTGTTTTCCATGCAGGAACCCAACTAAAGGAGCAAAAAATTCTGACTAATGGAGGACGGGTAATGGCCATTACGTCCTTTGGAAGAGATTTTAGGGAAGGACTTAGAAAATCTTATCAAAATATTGATAAAATTCACTTTGATAAGATGTATTACAGGAAAGATCTTGGCTTTGATCTTTAGAAAGCTGTTCTTAGGGTTTAAAATACTTATTAGGATGTACTTAGAAAACTAAAAATTAAATTTTATAAGTACGTATGGGAAGTAATGCTCTTATCCTCTTCTCCACTATCATCAAACTTTTTCAGTTGTATTAGCCAGTATATCATTGCTGTGGCTCCCAGTATTACAAAGATCCAGTTTACAGCATTAGAGGTCCACCAGTTAGACATAAATCGAAAAAAATCAAAAGGCCAGAAAAGTACGTTTACGAATAAATCTTCTATGCCTTCAAAAAATGCTCTCATCTTGGTTATATTTACATTACAAAAATATAAAAACCCAGGATGATTTCAGGCATTTTTGGAAAAACAAAACCAATAAACTTTATTATTCTCCTTGGTTTTTTGTTCTTATTCTATTGGTTTGTCCAGTTTGTACTATATGAAAACCACTATGAACCGGAGCAATTGGTTATAAAATTTGTTGTACTCGGTGTTCTATTATTTAGTGTTTTTATTGTTGATTTTATTGTAAAACGAAATCAAATTACAGCAACAAATTCATTTGCCATTCTTTACTTTACTTTGTTAATCGTTGTTTTTCCAGAAGTTTTACTGGATGACAATGTTGTGTTTTGTAGTTTCTTCCTCTTATTGGCAATAAGAAGGCTAATTAGTCTAAAATCGTTAAAGAATATTAAACTCAAGGTATTTGATGCTACAATCTGGACACTTATTGCAAGCCTTTTTTACGATTGGGCAATTATATACCTCATTTTGGTCTGCATTGCTATTTATTTCTACGAGCCCAAGAATATTAAGAATTGGTTAGTTCCTCTAACTGGTATTTTGGCTATAGGAATTATTGTTTTGTGCTTTCTGATAGTAACCGACAATCTGGATTTTTTGAAGAATCATTATCAATTTTCCTTCAAGGTAGACATAATAGCTTATTGGATGAATAGCACCAAACCTGCAATTTATGCGATAATAACTATTATAACCGCGACTTTGGCTTTTGTTAAAATGGGCAAATTAGGCGTGGGTAAAATAATCACTATGCGTCTTATCGCCATCTCACTTGCCCTCGGTTTGATAGTTACCTTTTTAAATACCACAAATGACACCTATCCGGTGTTAATCACCTTTTTTCCTGGAGCTATTTTTCTGGCGAAATATGTCGAATTAATCAAAAGAGCTACTATCAAGGAAATAGTTCTTATTGTATCTATAGTAGCTCCCTTTCTAGTATTAATGACACAAATGATTCTGAAATAAAAGGTATATTTGCATCAAATTTAAACCACTATGTTCAGTAATTCAGCCTTTAGGATATTTGAAGAAAGTATTGTTAATTATCACGTTAAGGATGATGTTAATCAGACATTTAACAACCCATATCCTGAAGCTGATATTGACCATCTCCTATATAGAAAAAATTGGATTGACACGGTTCAATGGCATTATGAGGATATCATAAGAGATCCTGAAATAGACCCTGTAAAAGCATTGGCATTAAAACGAAAAATAGATGCTAGTAATCAGGACAGAACGGATTTAGTGGAATATATTGATAGTTATTTTTTAAATAAATACCAGTCGGTACAAACACTTCCGGATGCCAGAATTAATACCGAAAGCCCGGCCTGGGCTATTGATCGCCTTTCAATTTTGTCATTAAAAATCTATCACATGCAAGAAGAGGCTACACGATCTGATGCATCTGACGAACACCTTAAAAAATGTGATCAAAAGTTAAAGGTACTGCTTGAGCAAAAGGAAGACTTAACTTCAGCAATAGATCAATTGCTGACGGATATTGAACGAGGTGTTATTTTTATGAAGACCTACAGGCAAATGAAGATGTACAATGATGAGGAGTTAAATCCGGTTTTGCGTGGGCAAAAATAAATACAAACACCTTTTAGTTATTCGTTTGTCGGCCATGGGAGATGTGGCAATGACGGTCCCTGTTTTAAGCGCACTTGCCGCACAATATCCCGATTTACAAATTACAGTACTCACAAGGACCTTTTTTAGCCCCATGTTTATTACATTATCAAATGTTCATGTCTATCAAGTGGACGTTGTTGGCAAACATAAAGGAATCCTGGGCTTGTGGAGATTATTTAGGGAATTGAAGACACTGGGAATTGACGCTGTGGCAGATCTTCACAATGTGCTAAGAAGTTCTATTTTGAAGAGGTTTTTTATGTCATCTAACATCCCGGTAATACAAATTGATAAGGGCAGAAAAGAGAAAAGGGCATTAACTGCTTATAAAAATAAGGTCTTCAAGCCTTTAAAAACTACTTTCCAACGTTATGCCGATGTTTTTTATAAACTCGGATTCCCAATAAAATTGGAAAGCACAACAACGCTATCAAAAAGAGTATTACCTGAACGAGTACTTGAATTAGTAGGACGAGATAGCCTAAAGTGGGTGGGCATCGCCCCTTTTGCTGCTTACCCTGGGAAAACCTATCCTTTTGGTCTCATGCAAGAAGTTATTTTATCACTAAATGATACCAATAAGTATAAAATAATATTTTTTGGAGGTGGAAAGTTAGAAAAGAAACAAACACAACAATGGTCAGATTCGTGTCAAAATTGCATCAGCACTATTGAAATCCTATCTTTCGAGGAAGAATTGGCTTTAATCTCCAATTTGGACCTCATGGTGTCAATGGATAGCGGTAATGGTCACTTGGCTGCAATATTTAATGTGCCTGCGCTTACCTTATGGGGCGTTACACATCCTTATGCTGGTTTTTCTCCTTTTCGTCAGGAACCTGAAAACAGTCTTCTTTCAGACAGAACAAAATATCCATTAATTCCAACTTCCATTTATGGAAACAAGATGCCTGAGGGATATGACAATGTCATGTCTACAATAGTACCTGAAACTATTATTAGCCGGATTTCCGCCCTGCTTGAGGCTAAGTAGCTTTTTACTATACAGCTTCCTTTTGAGTTAGTGAATTAAAATATTGCCTCAATTGTTGCATGTACTTGTATCGCAAATTTCTACAATTACCCTGGACCATTAAAGTTCTTACGCCCATGTATGAGGAAATTAAATATGTTGCAACACCTTCGCTGTCTACATGCCTATCAACATAACCATCTGACTTTCCTTTTTGAAGGATTGAGATTAAATTTACTTCCCATACCTTATAAATATCCATTAAGTAATTAGATATGACCGTATTTCTTCTGTTGAATTCTGAAATAAAGTTACTCAGTATAAAACCATAGTCCATATCATTATGTTCTGCTGTTTCTAAAGCATTTTCAAAACATTTTTCAATAACAGGGAAGGGATTTGCCTTACCTTCTATTGGTTCAATAAGCATGCTATATACTTTACGTACAATTAAGTTTTGAACAATACTTACGAAAAAATCTTCTTTAGATTGAAAATGATAGTAAAAGGCTCCTTTAGAAAGAGAAAGGGACTTTAAGATTTCATCTATACTGGTATTATAATAGCCATTCTTATAAAATAACTCTAATCCAGTAACTTGCATCCGGTGCATGGTGGCCATGCGTTTTAAATTCTTATCCATTAGATTTGGGTTTTAGGGTTAAACAGACCGTTAAGTCTATAAACAAAGAACCCCTGAAACCCCAGGAAGGTGAATATTAAAGGATGTATGACTTTAAAAATTCGTTAAGATGTTGAATTTCCGATAAACTGCATAACCTGCCTTGATTTTAACCGACCACTTAGTCGGTAAAAAATATCGACCAACGGTATTTTATATGTTTTTCTGTGTTGTTTAGACTTGTTATTTGTCTTAAAAACTAAAAAAAGGACCACCAATAATCAGTGATTTATCGATTTACAGCGGTGTTTTTTAAGGAGCTGTTCCCGAATAGAGTGTTTTTGGGAGTTGAATTTATGTTTAAGATCACCTTAAATTACCTGCAACCTAAAATGAACGGAACAAACCGTATAGTTTATAATAGTCATAGAATAATAGAGTTGATAATTGGTAAAATTGGATTTATGGTGCGCTCTTGAGGATTAAACGCATTTTTTTGAACAGCTTTTCAATAAAAACTATAAAAACAAACTACATGGTTTCTAAAAAGCTAGTTTGTCTTAGGCAATTTTAAATGAAAAAGGGACCCTATTTATATTATAAGGTATGTTTTCAGATAGAAAATAACAAACAAGTGGTCTGGACGAGTAGCGGGACCCATTATTTCAGCTATAAATTGTAATATTGACTATTCATAACACACAAATTACTATAGACCAGCCTGTGGTTTATTGAAAAGAGGAATCAACTACAACTATTAAACATCGTCATAGTCTATCTTCAAGGTAGCTGTTACCGGATGAGCCTGGCAGGTAAGAATTAGTCCTTCTGCAATTTCGCTATCCGTAAGAATCTGGTTTTTATCCATCTTAGCCTCACCTTCGGTAATTCTTGCAATACATGTACTGCAAACACCTCCCTGACACGAATATGGGGCGTCTATATCTTCATCCAGCACTGCATCCAGGACAGAAGATTTTTTATTCATACTAAAAGAGTATACTTCATCATCCAATAAAACTTCTAAGGTTGTTTTACCTTCAAGATTTACAGTTTCAGATTCTTCATTTTCGGTAGTAGTAAAGAGCTCAAAATAAATGGAACCCTCAGCTATTCCATTTACCTTTAATGTATCACAGCTAAGGTTTATCATTTCCTCAGGACCACAAAGGTAGAATGTGTTGAAGTTGGTTTCTTTAAATTTATTTTTAAGAATAAAATTTATAACAGATGTATCAATTCTTCCAAACAGTGAATCCTCTTCACGGGCCCTACTGTATACAAATTGTACTGTAAACCGGTCTTTATAGGTATTTGCGAGTTCTAATATCTCCTTGTGGAACATGGTTTCGGATTTATTTTGATTTCCATAAACCAATACAAAGGTATTTTCAGGATGACTTTCCAAAACAGTTCTGGCAATACTCATAATAGGCGTAATTCCACTTCCTGCTGCAAAAGCACATATATTTTCCTGTTTATTAGAAGTTTTATAAACGAAGCGCCCCTCAGGAGGCATTACCAATAATTGGTCTCCTTCTTTGAGTGTAGTATTAGCATATGTTGAAAAACGCCCTTCCGGTACTTTTTTAACTCCTATTGTAATATGCTTGTCTTTTGGACTTGAGGAAATAGAATAGGCACGCCTAATCTCTTCTCCGTCTGCCTTGTGCTTAATTGTTATATATTGACCCGCCTCAAAGGTAAATTCATTTTCCAGACCTTTAGGGATAGTGAAACGTACAGCAACCGAACTTGGGGTTAATCGGGATATCTTGTCTATAGTCAAGGAATAAAAATCACTCATCAATAAAAAATTTGTGCAAAATTAAGGAAAGCTTTGGATTTATAGTGAGAAATTAGCTTCTCTTTGTAACAAAAGATAAATTTGATCTACTAACTTTCTGAACAAAAAAATACCAGCCTTTATGTTCAAACACTTTTTTAGGTTGCAATGGAAATCATTTTTCAGGGCAGCTTCTTTTAAAACAAACCTGGCATTTAAGATCTTAATGATTTTTGGGGCCTTGTATTTTATCGCCATATTTTTGGCATTAGGAGTTGGATCTTATTTTATTATTGAGAAAAATGGGCTGGGAGATCCGCTGAAGTTTGTAAATAAATATATAGTTTATTACCTGGTAATGGACATCTATATTCGATATATGCTGCAAAAGATGCCTATTTTGAACATCAAACCTTTGCTTTATCTCCCCTTCAAGAAAAGCCAGGTGGTTTCATACTCTCTTGGAAAGACTTTTTTTTCTTTCTTTAATTGGGCTCACGCTTTTTTCTTTGTACCATTTTCCATCGTTCTTATTACTGAAGGATATAATACCGCAGGAGTCATAGGTTGGCATTTGGCAATCATGGCCTTATTTTATTGTAATAATTTCATCAACATCATGATGAATAATAAAGACAGTGTCTTTTATCCTCTAGTCGCAATTTTGGCTATTTTGGCTATTTGTCAGTATTATGAATGGTTTGATATTACGGTTTACACCTCGCCCATTTTTAATTTGTTTTATGATATTCCCTGGACTTCTTTAATTTCCTGGGCCGCCTTAATTGGGCTATATTTTGCGGCCTTTAACTATTTTAAAAGGAATATGTATCTGGATGCCGGTTTAGCGACCAAACACGATATTGCAAAATCTGAAGATTATACCTGGCTAAATCGGTTTGGAAACTTAGGAACTTTTCTTAAAAACGATATTAAACTAATAAAGAGGAATAAACGGTCTAAAACCACCGTAATCATGAGTTTTATATTTCTTTTTTATGGGCTACTGTTTTTTACCAATAGCATCGAGGCCTATGAGAACCCTGTTTGGAAGATTTTTGCAGGCATCTTTGTTTCCGGTGGCTTTCTCTTTAGTTTTGGGCAGTTCGTACCAAGCTGGGATAGTTCTTATTATCCCTTAATGATGAGTCAAAATATTCAATACAAAGAATATCTTTCTTCCAAATGGTATCTTATTATTATTGCCACTATAATTAGTACAATCTTATCTGTATTCTATCTTTATTTTGGATGGGATGCGTATTTGGCAATTATTGTTGGTGCAATCTACAATATTGGGGTAAACTCTTATCTGGTTTTATGGGGAGGAGCCTATATTAAAACGCCGATTGATTTGACTTCTAACAAGAAAGCCTTTGGAGATAAGCAAGCTTTTAATGTAAAAACACTTCTTCTGACATTACCAAAATTATTATTACCCTTGGTGATTTATGGGTTAGGCCATTACCTGATTAATCCTACGGCCGGATACATATTTGTTGCCCTTACCGGGATATTGGGCTTTGCCTTTAAGAATGTGGTATTCAGAAAGATTGAAAAAATATATAAAAAAGAAAAATATAAAACCCTTTTGGCTTATAAACAGAAAGCCTGATAAATTATAAATTGAAATGATTTACTCGCAAAACCTTACCAAAATTTACGGAGATCAGACAGTATTAAATATTGAAAGCTTAGACATACCCAAAGGCCAAAGTTTCGGCCTGGTTGGTAATAATGGCGCAGGCAAAACTACTTTCTTCAGTTTGCTTTTAGACCTAATTCAGCCCACATCGGGCAAAGTAATGAACAATGAGATACAGGTCGATAAGAGTGAAGCATGGAAACCATTTACCTCGGCATTTATAGACGAAACATTTTTGATTGGATACCTTACTCCTGAGGAGTATTTCTATTTCATTGGAGAGTTAAGAGGACAATCTAAAACAGATGTTAATCAACTTTTAGCCAACTTTGAGGATTTCTTTCACGGGGAGATTTTGGGCCAGAAAAAGTATTTACGCGATTTGTCAAAAGGGAATCAAAAAAAGGTCGGAATAGTAGCTACTTTTATTGGAGAACCTCAGGTTATCATCCTGGATGAGCCTTTTGCAAATTTAGATCCTACCACTCAAATAAGACTCAAAGCAATTATCAGGAAACTGGGGCAGGATAGGGAAGTTACTGTATTAGTTTCCAGTCATGACCTCATCCATGTAACAGAAGTTTGTGAACGTATTGTGGTATTAAATAAAGGTGAAATTGTTAAAGATATTCAGACCTCAACAGAAACTTTAAAAGAACTTGAGTTGTTTTTTGGAGGCTAAGATTGTCTCATCTTCATGATGTTTTTTTCTTTTCTTTCAGAAATACTTTTTAGTTAAATATAGTTCCGTTGTAACATTTTATACCCGGATCCATATTAATCCTGCCTTTTCGAGTCCTGTGGCATAATAATCTTAGTGTTTTTAAGTTTAGATTACATAGAATACCAACAATTTTGAAGCTTCGTATAAAATTTATTCTGACTGGTGTTCTTGGGGGCATACTTTTTAACGCTTGTTCTACCAAGAAAGACACTTTTGTAAACCGCAATTGGCACGCGATGAATACCAAGTACAATGTCTTGTACAATGGCAATATTGCATTTGAGGAAGGGAGAGAGGCTCTCAATATGTCATATCAGGATAATTATTGGGAAGTTTTACCTGTGGAGCGCCTGCTTGTAAAGGATGAGATAAAACTTGATTCTGAAAACAACAATCCAAATTTTATTATTGCTGAGGAAAAAGCCACCAAGGCTATTCAAAAGCACAGTATGGATATTGATGATGAAGAGCGCAATCCACAAACGGATGAAGCCTTTCTGCTTTTGGGTAAAGCCAGATACTTTGACCAGCGTTATATACCGGCAATTGAGGCGTTTAATTATATTTTAAGAAAATATACCCAAAGCGATAAGTTAAATGAAGCCACAATTTGGAGAGAAAAAACTAATATAAGGCTGAATAACGAAGAACTGGCTTTAAAAAATTTAAGACGCCTATTGAAGTTCGAAAAACTTAATGATCAGGAATATGCAGACACTCATGCAATGATGGCACAGGCATATATAAATCTAAAGGCTCCTGATACTGCCATTCAAGAACTTAAAATAGCTTCAGCATATACCAAAAAGTTCCCTGAGAAAGGAAGGTATTATTTTATTATTGGGCAACTATTTAACCAATTGGGATATAGAGATAGTGCAAATTATGCTTTTGGTAAGATCATTGAATTAAATAGGAAATCCTCCAGAGTGTATATGATTAATGCGCATTTGCATCAAATTCAAAATACTGAAATAACTGAGGAGAATAAGGAAGAGCTCCTTGAAGAGCTGATTGACCTTGAAGAAAATAGAGAAAATAGACCATTTTTAGATAAGATATACAATCAGGAAGCGGAGTATTATATGGCTACCGGGTCAGACAGTCTGGGAATTGTATATTATAATAAGTCTTTAAGAGCAACACAAAATTCACCACAACTGAATGCCCTTAATTATGAAAATCTTGCAGAATATAATTTCGATAGAAATGACTACAAAATTGCGGGGAATTTTTATGATAGTGTTCTGACTAACTTACCTGAGAATACCAAAAAATTCAGGGCTATTAAGAAAAAATTAGATAATCTGGAAGATGTTATTAAGTATGAAGATATTGTTCAATATGCAGACAGTGTAATAACGCTTTATAATCTTCCTAAAATAGAACAATTAACCTTTTTCGAAAATTATATAGCCAAATTGAAGTTGGCTGAGGAAGAAGCGGCATTAAAAAAAGAATACCAGGCTAATGCTGGCTTTGCTGCTTTTGCTGATACAAAGGGCGGGAAAGAAAATAAAGGTAAATTTTATTTTTACAATATTACTAGCCTGGGTTATGGAAAAAACGACTTTAAAACCAAATGGGGAGACCGGGAATTGGAAGATGACTGGCGTTGGAGTGATAAAAACACAACACAGCTAATAGAAGACATAAATGAATCTCTCATTGCCGATGGTGATAATGGCGCTAGTGACCAAATGACGGAAGATCAGAAATATTCAGTAGAGTATTATTTGGATCAGATACCCACCGATATTGCAATTATTGACAGTCTTAAATATGAAAGAAATTTTGCAAACTACCAGTTGGGATTAATTTATAAGGAGAAGTTTAAGGAAAACCTTTTGGCTGCAGGTAAACTGGAAACTGTTTTGAAGTCAGAACCGGAAGAACGCCTGGTACTTCCATCCATGTATAACTTGTATAAGATATATGAGGAATCTGGCAGTCCACTTGCCGAAAGTATGAAACAAAATATTATCCAAAGCTATCCTGATTCACGGTATGCTGAAATTTTAGTAAATCCAAAAGCAGTATTAGCAGGCTCAACTGACAGTCCTGATGCCAAATATGCCCAACTTTATAAGCTATATGAAAATCAAGATTATTTAACTGTTATAACGGGCGCCGAAGCCAACATAAATTTGTATACCGGAGATCCTATCGTACCAAAATTTGAGATGCTAAAGGCCAGTGCCATAGGAAGACTTCAGGGCTATGACAATTTTAAGGAAGCCCTCAATTATGTAGCTCTGAATTATCCGAATAACCCTGAAGGTAAAAAAGCACAACAAATGATTGCCGAACAATTACCCAAATTGGAGCCTAAAGATTTCTCATTAGAAATTGACTCAAAAGGAACGGCTAATTGGAAAGTTATATTTCCATTTAAAAGACAGAATGACGATAAGGCATTAGAACTCAAAAAAATATTGGAGGAATCTATTTTGGATTTAAATTACAGAAATATCGTTTCAAAGGATATCTATAATCTGGAGATGGAATTTATAGTAGTTCATGGATTTAAATCAAAAGACTATGCTTTAGGGTACGTAGAACTACTAAATATAAATAAGGATTACCGAATTACTAATGAGAATTTTGTAATTTTATCTTCAAACTATAAAATTATTCAAGTACATAAAAACTTACAAGAATATAAAAATGAAGTTTTAACCCCAAAACCATAAACAAGATGTTTTCTGATAACAAAAAACCCAGAACTATGAACGAAATAGGCGGACAACCCAACAGAATTGAAAAGAACACCAAAATCAAAGGCGACATAATATCCGAAGCGGACTTTAGGATAGATGGCAAACTAGATGGTAACGTAAAAACCTCCGGGAAGGTTGTAATTGGTAAAGATGGCTACATTCATGGCAAGGTAGAATGTGTAAATGCCGATATTGAAGGAAGTTTTAACGGAGAATTGCAAGTATCGAATTTATTAGCATTAAAGGCATCTGCCGTTATTGAAGGTACAGTAACTGTTGCTAAACTGGCAGTTGAACCTGGCGCTACATTTAATGCGTCATGTTCAATGAAGGGTAAAGGAGGTATAAGTTCGAATGATACAATTAAGACTACAACAGGAAGCAACTCACCGAATTCAGGTTCAGGCGGGGGCTATAAATCTGGTGTTGTTAGTGGATCTGGCAGTAAAAATGAACCGGCTAAGGTTTCCTGATCGCCGCATTTTATTGTATTTCCATTGAGTCCAGCCTAAGCTTATAGTTTTATAGTGGCGTTCACTTAAACTTCTAGAAACGAGTAAGTCTCTTGCACTTGTAAGAGTCTTATAGATATCTCAATCAAAATGGCGAAAGGGAAAAAGGAAGTTAAATACTGGCTAAGTCTTACCGGAATAGCCGTTCAAATGGGAGTTATTATATATTTAGGAGCGAGGTTAGGTCAATGGCTCGATATTAAGTATCAGAACGAAAAAAACACTTATACCATAATCCTTACTTTAGTTGCAGTTGCCATTTCGATGTATTTGGTAATACAGCAAACAAAAAAATTGAACTCCTGATTTGAATAAAAAAATTATCATTTTTACGGGCCTGCTACTTGGGGCGCTTTTGATTATTGGCATATTACACTCCGGTTTTTTATTCGCTCGAAATCTGGATTTGGATTATCGTCTCCTGATTCTTGGCTATTTAATAAACTTTGCAATGGCTTTGGGGATATACTCCGTCATGCTTTATTTTGCTGAGAAGCAAAATAAGAACCTCGGATTTTTGTTCATGTTCGGAAGCACTTTAAAATTTGTTATCTACTTCCTGATTTTTGATCCAATTTTTATGTTGGACGGCAAGCTCACAAAAGTTGAATTTTTCATTTTTTTTATACCATATTTTAGTTGTCTGCTTATAGAGACTTTTGCACTTATCAAACTAATGCGGGAAATTGATCAGCAATAGAATCGCTATCACCTGTTTTCAGGGGAAAAATAAAATTCTAAATGCTTTTTTCTTTTTAAGAGAATAGCTTACATTTGCACCGATTTTTAGGGACCCATTTTTATAAGTGATATGCGAAATCCTCTTTTGGTAAAATTCTTTCTGGTCTTCACAATATTCTTCAGTGTGACAATTTTCGCAAAGGAAGCGGAGCTAAGTGGCGAAGAACCTAAGACCGATATAAAAACAGAAATAGACGAGTATATACAACACCACCTTAAGGATTCTCATGATTTCTCTTTGTTTTCCTATACCGACAATGAGGGAGTAGTACATCATGTAGGCTTTCCATTACCAATTATTCTATGGGATGATGGATTAGTGGTTTTTTCAAGTTCTAAATTCCATCATGGAGAAGAGGTAGCCACCTCAGGGGATAATCATTACAAATTATATCACAGTAAAATTTATAAAACTGACGCATCCGGGATTATTAATTATGATGCCGACCATCATGCGACGAATATAAAGCCTTTGGATTTTTCAATAACCAAAAGCGTCATGATGATAATAATTACCGGCTTTTTAATGCTTCTTTTATTTGGAGGATTAGCCAAATCGTATGCTAAAAATAGAGGAATTGCCAAAGGAGTGGGAAGGTTTTTTGAACCGATAATTTTATACATTCGAGACGATATCGCAATTGCAACAATAGGAGAAAAAAAGTATCGGAAATATATGCCTTTTCTACTTACTATTTTCTTCTTTATCTGGTTTCTGAATATGTTTGGCCTCACACCCTTAGGAGTTAATGTAACTGGCAATATTGCAATAACAACTGCATTGGCAATTCTTACTTTTTTGATCACCAATTTGACAGGAACAAAGACCTACTGGAAACACTTATTTGATCCATTAGGAGATTCTATGCCATGGTATGCTAAAATTCCTTTATATATTATATTAATTCCTATTGAAGTTTTAGGGATATTTATAAAACCATTTTCATTATTGATACGTCTGTATGCCAACATGCAGGCAGGACATATTGTTATTATGAGCTTAATTGGACTAATGTTCATTTTTAAGAATTGGATTGGTAGTTCGTTGTCCTTTGGACTTGCATTTGCCATTTCATTAATTGAAATACTCGTGGCCTTATTACAGGCTTATATATTTACTATGCTGTCCGCATTGTATTTTGGATTTGCTGCTGAAGAACATGAGCATGCAGAAGCACATTGATTTGAATGTTTAATTTTTAATTATATATACTATGACAATTCCAAGAATTGTAGGAGCAGGATTAATTGTAATCGGTGTAGGAGTGGGTATCGGAAGAATCGGTGGCCAGGCTATGGAAGCGATTGCGCGTCAACCTGAAGCTTACGGAAAAATTCAAACAGCGATGCTAATTGTTGCAGCGCTTATTGAAGGTATTGGTTTTGCTGCACTTTTTGCAACTGCAGAACTACCATAAACTAGAAAAATAACTAATGGTAGTAACGGTTGGTTACTACCATTAGTTTAGTTTAAAAGTTGAACAATTAAGATTTAAAAGTAATGGAGAAATTAATAGAAGACTTTTCGTTAGGCTTATTCTTTTGGCAAACTTTGCTATTTCTGGCGCTAGTATTGTTATTGTGGAAATATGCCTGGAAACCAATCCTGAATGCAATAAATGATCGCGAAGAGGGAATTAAAAATGCACTGGCTGCTGCGGAAGAAGCTAAAAAGGAAATGCAGAATTTAACTGCGGATAATGAAAAATTATTAAAGCAGGCCAGGGCAGAACGCGAAACCCTTTTAAAAGAAGCAAGGGAAATAAAGGACAAAATTGTCACTGATGCTAAAGAACTGGCTCAGGCGGAAGGCAATAAAATAATAAAACAGGCACAAGCCACTATTCAAAGTGAGAAGAAAGCTGCCGTGGCAGATATAAAAAACCAGGTTGCCGAACTCTCAGTTGAAATTGCTGAAAAAGTTATTAAAGAGCAATTGTCCAATAAAGAAAAACAGTTGAAACTGGTTGATGACATGCTTGGTGATATTAAATTGAATTAAGAAGTTATAATGAGCGAATCAAGAGCAGCCCTACGTTACGCAAAAGCTACTTTAAACCTTGCAATTGAGCAAAAAGTTACGGATTCAATTGACGAGGATATGCGTTCTATAGTGCAAACCATTTCTGATAGCGACGAGCTAAAAGAAATGCTCCAAAGCCCAATTCTTGAAGGCTCATCAAAAAATAAAGTCTTAAAAGCGATTTTTAAGAATGTCAATGATTTAACCAAGGAACTCTTTTCATTACTTGTCTCCAAAAAACGGATAGCCTTGTTAAATGTAGTTGCCAAAAAATATATTACGCTTAATGATAATTTAAAGGGAGAGAATGTGGCTTTAGTTACTACTGCGGTTCCTTTAACGCCATCTTTGGAAAAGAAGATTCTTGCACAAGTTGAGAAAATAACGAGTAATAAAGTCACCTTGGAGAATATAATAGATGCAAGCATAATAGGAGGTTTTATATTGCGCATTGGGGATTTACAGTACAATGCGAGTATCTCCAATAAGTTGAATAATTTAAAAAGAGTATTTACAAATAGTATTTAAATAGAAATTACGAATGTAAAAGGAGTTAATTCCTTTTTAACATCTTAGATCTGAAATAAAATGGCAGGAGTAAAAGCCGCAGAAGTATCTGCAATCTTAAAAAAACAATTATCTGGATTTGAAGCCAAAGCTTCATTAGATGAGATAGGTACCGTATTACAAATTGGTGATGGGATAGCCAGGGTATATGGCCTGGCTAATGCTGAATATGGTGAATTAGTTGAATTTGAAGGTGGTTTGCAAGGTATTGTTCTGAATCTTGAAGAAGATAATGTTGGAGTTGTACTATTGGCACCCTCAAGAGAAATCAAGGAAGGCGCTATAGTAAAACGGACCCAGCGTATTGCTTCAATAAAAGTTGGAGAAGGTATTGTAGGCCGCGTTGTAAATACTCTTGGCATCCCTATAGATGGAAAAGGAGCTATTTCCGGAGAACTTTATGAAATGCCATTAGAACGAAAAGCTCCTGGAGTAATTTTTCGTCAACCAGTTTATGAACCATTACAGACTGGTGTTAAGGCGGTAGATGCCATGATACCTGTAGGAAGAGGTCAGCGCGAATTGGTTATTGGCGACCGACAAACAGGTAAAACAACTGTTTGTATAGATACAATAATAAATCAGAAAGAATTTTATGACGCAGGAGAACCTGTCTACTGCATATATGTAGCAATTGGCCAAAAAGCTTCAAACGTTGCGGTTATAGCAAAAACGTTGGAAGATAAAGGCGCTTTAGCTTATACAACAATTGTTGCAGCTAGTGCTTCTGAACCAGCCCCAATGCAGGTTTACGCACCCTTTGCGGGAGCAGCTATAGGAGAATATTTTAGAGATACAGGCCGTCCTGCATTGATCATTTATGATGATCTTTCTAAACAAGCCGTAGCATATCGCGAAGTATCTCTTTTGTTAAGAAGACCTCCGGGACGTGAAGCTTATCCAGGGGATGTTTTCTATTTACATTCAAGATTATTAGAACGGGCTGCCAAAGTGATAGATGATGATTCTATAGCGCAGAATATGAATGATTTACCGGAAGTTTTGA
>CBDTVZ010000030.1:0-16981 GCA_965363995.1 uncultured Eudoraea sp. | reverse complement strand
CTTCTCCCTTACTTCGCAAACCAAATCTGCTGTCATTTAATTTGCCCCCATGGCATGATGCTATAAGGCTCAATACCTTTTCTGCCCTGTCAGGCATGACTTTCCTTATCCAATCTGTAAAAATAGGACCAATAGCGCCATTCAATCTGACTATAGTATAGGCAAAAGATGAGGCGCCATGGTCAGCAGCCACCTTAGCCAAATTTATAATTTCATGACTGTTTATTCCCGGAATAATTGGCGCTAGCATGGCGTTAACCGGGATTTTGTTCTCAGCTAAAATGGCAATTGTTTCAAGACGTTTTTTAATAGTTGTTGTCCTGGGCTCCAGAATTCTTCGAGTATTTTCCGAAAGCGATGTAATGGAGACGTTTACTCCAACCAGCCCGTGATAGTTCAATTCCTTTAACAAATCTATATCCCTTAACATCAAAGAATTCTTAGTGATAATTCCTACGGGATGGCGGTACCTCAAAAATACCTCCAGGCAAGCTCTTGTAATTTTAAATTCCTGTTCTGCAGGTTGGTAACAATCTGTATTTCCAGAAAGCACAATGGTGGCAGCCTTCCATCTAGCACTTTTTAATTTAGCCTCAAGAAGCTTTGCAGCATCTTTCTTTACCAAAATCTTCTGTTCAAAATCTAAGCCGGCACTTAAGCCCCAATATTCATGCGTATTTCTGGCATAGCAGTATATACAGCCATGTTCACAGCCCTGATAAGGATTCATTGAGTATTCCATCCCGACATCCGGACTGGTAACTTTATTTACAATTGTTTTAGGGAAAACAGGCAAGTATTGTGTTTTCCTTTGTGCGGCCTCTTCACCTTCCTTCCTGCAAAATTCAAGAAAATCTTGCTGTATTTCGTGTATGTGTTTCAGGAATTTGTTTGGAGTATTTTGCTGTGCTCCTCTTCCCTTAATAAAATCTTTTTGTTTCAATATATGGATTTATTCCAAATTTATGGAATTATTCCTATTGACGCAATTTAATTGATAGAGACATTCACTAATTGTTTTTTAGTTCCTCTTTTAGCATAAAACAAAACCGCGCTATCATTGAAGTCCATTAGAGGTTTTGAAACCATAAGCGGCAAGCGAGCTTCTTTATCATCAATAATTTTTTCATAACTCATTTTACCATGTTTGTCTAATTGGATTACAAAGACATTTCTATTCCTGCTCAAGCCCTGTTTAAAAATTATACGTTCATTATTGAGTAATTGAGGATTTTCAGCCGAGCTACTTATAAAAAAGTAGGTGTTATCATTTTTGGTATAGGAACAATAAGATGCATAGGCGCCATCACCCTGGGTTACTTCAGATTTATTAATATTTCTTGCCCAAAGCATTTCACCTTTAAGATTGAGCTTTGCACTCACTATATCATTATAATGAAAACGTTCCACTCTTAGTCTGCCTCCACTTGAATTTGCCTGTACACTGGATGTAACAAAATACTCCTCAGCATTGAATAGTATATCGTCATCCTGAGTAAAGCTTACATTTTTAAATACCAGGTTCTTTACCTGTTCTACGTCCTCTTTTCCAAACTTGTCTAACATAAACTGATTTGAAAAAGGATTGTATTTCCTTATTTGGACTTCAAGTGTTATTGGGTCTAATTTAAAATAGCCTAACCCATTATACCTGTTATCCTTTCGATCAGCATAAAACCCAACACAAATAAGATTCCCGTTTCGAAGAATTGGTTTTAGAGATTCAGAGTATTTTCCGGGACCGTCAAAGTTTTGTGTAATGGCGCCTTGTTTTGTCAGCATAATAAGTTCATACTGAAATTTACGTTCCAAGGCGGTAAATCTTTTCTTCTTAAAATAAGCCTTGCCAATTATATATGCACGTTCCATGTTTGGGGAGACCACTATATTTTCAAAAGCATAGTTCTTATCTTCTATTTCTTTAGAAAAATCCTGTTCGAATATTTTTTTAAGCGAAGCATTAAATAAATAAATATTGTGTTTATTAATCTTTCCCTTCTTAAAATGTGTGCTAATTATAAATGCGCTTTTATCATCGTTAAATAAGGCAGTTGTGGTAAAACCAGATGAAAAATTTCTGTTGTAATAGTTGCGGTCGTATGGTTGTTTTACCTGATCTGACCGAATTGAGAGTAACTTCTCTTGGGTAAAATTAAAATTTGATATTGGGCTGCGGTGAACTATATAATCATATGACATAGTTTCCCAATTATAATCCAAAAACAATAAATATAATTGCCCGTTTTTTAAGTAACCCTCTATAAGATCAAGTCCTTTTAATTTATAATTATATTCCGAGACCAGTTCAAGATCCTTATTATAATGTTCTATAAAATAACCCTTAGGTTTCAGGATCATTCCTGTAAAGTAAGATCTTACCAAAACAGTACCACCTGTTCCATCCTCAGAAATGGAGACTAAATTGGAATACTTATATCTGTCGTCATACTTTTCTCCAAAATCATAGGAAATAGGCATTTTTTGCGCGTAGGTAAAGCTCGCAGTAAAAACCGCAAAAAATATGATAAAACGAATTTTCATGATAAATAATGAATTTTAAGCTCATCAGGTTCCGGGAAATTCTGCTTTTCTTTTTTCTAAAAAGGCAGTAGTGCCTTCTCTAAAATCGGCTGTTCCAAAACAGCTTCCAAATGCATTAATCTCGGTTTCAAACCCTTTCGCATTATTCTTAAAACCCGCATTTACCGCTTTTATTGCATAAGATATTGCAACAGGTGAGTTATTCGTTATTTTGCCTGCTATTTTAAGACATAGTGGTAAAAGTTCTTCTTGAGGAACCACATAATTTACCAGACCGTAGGATAACGCTTTTTCTGCGTTAATCATTCCGGCCGACATTATAAGTTCCATCGCCCTGCCTTTTCCAATTAATTGAGGTAAACGTTGGGTTCCACCATATCCTGGAATCAACCCAAGAGAAACTTCTGGAAGGCCCATTTTGGCATTATTACTGGCAATTCTGAAATGACAGGCCATCGCTAATTCCAGTCCGCCACCAAGCGCAAAACCGTTTATAGCTGCAATGACAGGAGTAGATAAGTTATCTATAAGGTTAAAAAGAGCCTGCTGCCCTTTTGCTGCAAGTTCTTTGCCTTCCTTTACGGAATAGTTTGCAAACTCTGAAATATCCGCTCCGGCCACAAAAGCTTTTTCGCCACTCCCGGTGAGTATAATGGCTCGTATCATTTTATCCTTATCCAGGATCTTAAATGCCTTACTTAAGTCCTTAATCGTTGCTCTGTTTAACGCATTCAATTTTTTTGGTCTGTTAATAATAACTGTTGCGAGGCTACTATTAAGCTCTATCAGGATATTTTCAAAGTTCATAGGTGGTTATTTTGTTAATTTTTTGCGCCTTTTGGAAACATAACAGTAAATACTGTTCCTTTTCCAGGCTGCGATGTAAAATTAATTGTCCCGCTATAGGTTTCAACTATATTCTTCACCATGCCAAGGCCTAAGCCCATCCCACTGGTTTTAGTTGTAAACTTGGGTTCAAACACTTTATCTTTAAAGCCATCCTGAATTCCAATACCATTGTCCGCCACTGATATTTTTACTTTATCTCCCTGTGAAACCACCGAAACTAATATTCTTGGTGATTCTACTTCTGGAACTGCTTGTATTGCATTCTTCACCAAATTCGTAATTACACGTATTAATTGGGTGCGGTCTAACTTGGCAATAATTTCCTCTTCATCTGCCATAAAATGAATGTATTTTTCATTAAAAATATCCAATGCCAGTTTAATAATTTTTACCACATTTAAATTTTCATTCTGTTGAGCAGGCATTTCCGCAAAGTTTGAAAAAGCGGAGGCAATACTGCTCATGGTATCTATTTGTTGTATCAAAGTCCTGGAATATTCCTTTACTTTGGTTTCTACTTCAGGATCCTCAGGATTAAATTTTCTTTCAAAACTTTGAACACTTAATCGCATAGGAGTTAATGGATTTTTAATTTCATGAGCCACCTGCTTGGCCATCTCGCGCCAGGCCTGTTCCCTTTCACTCCGCGCTAATTTGGCAGCGCTTACTTCTAATTCATCAATCATATCATTATATGAATTAATGAGTTTTCCTATTTCGTGACTTGGATTTTCAATAAGAATTTTTTCATTTCTCTTCGTAAGGTCGGTTTGTGTAATCTTATCAGAAATGGTTTGTAATGACCGGGTTATGTATTTTGAAATAAAATAAGCGAGTACAATGGCAATGAGCAACATAAAAAGATAGACGACAGACAAACGTATTAAGAACTCTTTGAGTTCCATATCGTTAAGAGTGTTATCCTCAAAATATGGCAAATTTAATATTCCAATTGGTTTAAATTTATCATCGTTTATGTAAGTATATGACGCCTGATATTTATCCCCTGCAGCAGTATCGTCCAGTATATAACGCTTTTCCACTGAATTTGATAACATCTCAATTATATCCACTACCAAGTGAAGAGATATGGAATCATTTCTGAATCTTGGTTTTGAACTCTTGATTAAATTCCCCTTAAGGTCATATATATTGAAATTAACGTTTTGGACATCAGCAATCCGATAAATTTCATCTTTAAATATTAGCGCTAGATTTTCTGTAGTTACCGGATAAGTAGTTTCCTGTAGCGTATAAATTATGCTCTGTTTTATCTGACCTTCCTTCCGCTCCAAACGGATCTGGTGATAATCTTTAGATTGCTCCCTATATTGGTATATAGTAACCCCGGCTATTAATACCGATGCCATTACCACCAGTAAAATCATAGCGACAAAAATTTGGGATCTAAGGGATAACTTTTTAAGCAAGGGCTCCTGATTTGAGTTTAAAGATAGCAATAATCAAGCCAAAGCAGCCTATCAAATTCAAGTAGATCAAGCGTCGGGATTCTTATCTCTAATCCTCTTATACAACCGTATACCAAGCATCAGAAGAATTCCAAGGACAATAATCCCCAATACCCCAAAAATCCAATTGAAAGTACCCTTTAATATAACCAAAAAAGTAACCGCAAACAGTATCAAAGTGGCGCCTTCATTCCAAATACGCATAAAATTGGAAGTATACTTTACTTCATCGCGCTGTAATTGAAGATATATTAAATGTGTTTTCCAATGATAAGCAATTAGTAATGCAACAAAGAACAACTTAATAAGCATCCATGGTTGATCTAACCAGGCTGGCATTAACAACAACAACCAGATGGCAAATATTGTACACAAAACAGCTGAAGGCCATGTAATTATGTGCCATAACCGTTTTGTCATTAGCTTAAATTGATCAGAAAGTATTTCTTTATCAGGAGAAGGCTTATCGGTTGCTTCAATATGATAAATAAACAATCTGGGTATATAAAATAAGCCGGCAAACCATGTTACAACAAATATTAGATGCAGTGCCTTTATATAATTATAGTATTCCCCCATTATCTCTTATATCTAATTGCCACTATTACAGCCTCCCATAGTTTTATATTAAAATCCGGGTTATTTGGATGAATTCGGATACCTGAAACCTGTCTGCTTTTTTCAAGGCTTAAATATAATGCTTCCGGAAATTCAATCTGGCTAAATGTAGGAAAAAAGTAGGGAATTGAGAATGTAATATCCGAACAGATGATTGTATTTGATCAAACCAACTATATCTGCTTTTTAGGTGTTGAATATACCTAATTGAAAGTGTTTTGAGCGCTTTGTGTAGAAATATTCCCTAATTTTAGCTATTGAGAATTTATTGGAAAACTCAACAGATTAAGCAAGCTAATCTTAAGGCCATATGCCTGTCTTTCAAAGATTAAGAAAGAAAAGAAGAATAAGTATAAAGAAATAATCAATGATATTAGAAAAGAGAATACCATTAAAATATTGGTTCAAAGAAATAAAATGGGATCTGCTCATTGTTAGTGTGTTTTCGGTAATCATTTATTTTATCAAACTTTATACGATTAACCTGGATATACCTTTAAGTATAGGAACATTTTTAGGAACAGCTATTGCCTTATTGTTGTCTTTTAAACTTTCACAGTCCTATGACCGTTGGTGGGAAGCACGAAAAATTTGGGGGGCTATAGTTAATGATTCAAGGACTTTGGTGATACAATTAAAGCAGTTCAGTAAAGAATCAGATAGCAGTATTGTGAAAACTATGGCGTATCGACAGATTGCCTGGTGTTACGCACTCGGGCGGCATTTGAGAAAGCAGGATGTGCTTGGTAATTTAGAAGACTTTATTTCTGAAGATGAAATAATAGCTATAAGGCACAAAAATCATGTCCCTTTGACTTTACTGGACCATCATGGGCAAAATGTAAGAGCCCTCCATAAAGAAAATTTACTCAATGACTACCAACAAATACAGTTAGATACTACTATTTTGAAATTTACAGCCTCGATGGGTATGGCTGAGCGAATAAAAAATACAGTGTTTCCCAGAACGTACAGAAATGTTCTACATTTTTTTATCTATATCTTTTTACTATTGTTGTCTTTAGCACTTGAAAATGTCTATGGGTTTTTGGAGATTCCTTTATTAGTTTTAATTTCCATTCCTTTTTTTATGCTCGAAAAAATTGCATTTGTCATTCAGGACCCTTTCGAAAATGAACCAACAGATACTGCTATGACAAGCATTGCACGTAACATTGAGATAAACATAAAGGAACTTCTTGGGGAAAAAGAACTACCTGAACCCTACAAAAATAATGGGTTTTATATTATGTGAATAGTAGCTCTCAGACTAATACCTTTTTTACTTCTTTTCTTAAATAAAATCCCGTAACCAGGGTTGACAAAACATCTGCTATGGGGAAGGAGATCCAAACACCCAATTCACCTAAATAAATTGGTAAAGTCAGGATTAAAGGAATAAAAAAGAAGCCTTGCCGGGTTAAAGTAAGAAGCAAAGCCGGAACCGCTTTTCCAACGGCTTGAAAATATGCGGCCCCTATTAGCTGTAATGCAATTATAGGTGTTGCGGCAAAAACCCATCGCATTGCAGAAGGAGTATGTTCCAATACAAAGGCATTTGTTGCCATTTCCAGGGCGGGCATATTTGGTTTATCACTTAAAAATAAAGATGTGATCTCAACAGGAAAAATCATAAGAACTACAAAAACCAGGGTAGCTACTAAGGCTGCATATATTATAGCAGTTTTAATTGATTCCCTTACCCTATCATATTTTTGTGCCCCATAATTGTAGCCTGCAATAGGAAGGAATCCTTGGGTAACACCATATACAGGGAAGAGGGCAAACATTAGCATTCTTCCTATAATGGCATAGACAGCCACCATAGGTTCTCCTCCCAGGTCAAACAAAATATTGTTCATGATCAAAAAGGTGATGCTTATTAGCGCCTGTCGTGAGAGGGTCACAAATCCCAGACTTCCTATTTCTCGTAAAATAATTCTGTCTAATCCAAAATGAGACCAATTAATTTTTAATTCAGAATTTTTTGATCTAAAAAAATAAAAAATATAAGCAAAACACATAAGGTATCCTACAGTAGTTGCCCAGGCCGCTCCTGTCATTCCCCAATCAAAGACATAAATGAATATATAGTCTAAGACAAGATTGCCTATTGATGGAATAATCATGGCAATCATAGCAAACTTAGGTTTCCCTTCAGCCCTAATAACTGTATTGCCCATCATACAAAGAGCTAAAAAAGGCACTCCGTATAAAACTATGATATAGTAAATCTTTGCCGGATCAAATATGGCCCCCTTGCCCCCGAATGCAGGAATTAAACTATCTACATAGTAAAGACCTAAAAGCACCATAGAAATGGTGACCAACAAAGTTAGTGTAATCTGATTCCCAAAGGTTTTTAGTGCCTTCTCTTTATGATCCGAACCAAGAGCACGAGAAATAATACTGCTTCCCCCAATCCCAATAGCCATTCCCAATGCTGCAATAAAAAAAGAAACCGGCAGAACTACATTAATGGCGGCTATGGCAATAGAACCAATCCAGTTACCTACGAATATAGTATCTACTAATATATTGAGTGACATCACAAGAATGCCTATCGAAGCCGGCACTGCTTGTCTGATAAGGAGTTTTCCAATGGGCTCGGTCCCTAATTGGTCTGTGGAGACTTTCGCCATTATTGTGCAATGATTATGAAATTAAACATATACTGTTAGATGATTCCACCCTTTACAAGTCCAATGATAATAAATGAATACCGGGGATTAAATCGGAAGTGTTTCATTTTTATTCCAATTATTTATCCATTCAGCCATTAGAGCTACCCAGGAACCACTTTCATTCAAGCAGGGAATATGAATATAATCCTCACCGCCCGCTTCCATGAATTGTTCCTTACCCTCCATAGCAATTTCTTCAAGAGTCTCGAGACAATCACTTACAAAAGCAGGTGTAATGACAACAAGTTTCTTAATCCCCGCTTTCGCCAAGCGTTCAAACTCAAAATCGGTATAAGGTTTTAACCATGGATCCCCCGCAAGGCGCGATTGGAAAGAAGTACTCACTTTGTCTTCGTCCAGATTTAACTCCGCCTTTACCAATTCTGTAGTATCATAACACTGATGTCTATAACAAGTATTGTGTGCTACCGAGTTTATTTGGCAACAACTTCCATCTATTTTACAATGGAATTTAGTTGGATCTGATTTTCTGATGTGTCGTTCCGGAATACCGTGATAAGAAAATAGTATATGATCATAATCAAAGTTTTTTAGTCCCTTCAAAATTCGTTCAGAAAGTACTTTTATGTAATCAGGATTTTTATAAAACGCCGGTAAGGTAGTAATTCTTATATACGGAAAATTCGCCTGCTGTACTTGCATAGTTTTAACTACAACAGTCTCATAGGAAGACATAGCATAATGAGGGTAAAGCGGTACCAGTAATATTTCACTCACTCCTTTGTCTTTTAATTCCTTTAAGGCGTTCTTAATACTCATTGAGCCATAGCGCATTCCGAGGGCAACAGGAATATCTGAATGCTGCTGGACTTTAGATGCAAAGCGTTCTGAAATTACTATTAAAGGAGATCCTTCTTCCCACCATATCTTAGCATATGCCTTTGCCGATTTTTTTGGACGTGTTTGAAGAATTATTCCGCGAACCAATAAGTTCCGCAACCAATTTGGCACATCAATTACGCGCTCATCCATCAAAAACTCGTCCAGATATGGTTTTACTTCTTTTGCAGTAGGACCATCCGGAGATCCCAAGTTTACTAGCAATGCGCCCTTCATAATTCTCTTTTAAGCTATTTTTTTTAACAATACAAAAATACTACTTGGAATGAAACTCCGTTAAATTAAGACGAATACTTTTCTGATGACCATATAAGTAATCCCTATGGAGCTAACCATTCCAAGCGGGAATTTATTGAAAATTGCCCGGGAGTAGAAAATATTCCTGCCACCGTAAGATTATACGGGGTCCCAAACAAACCAAAAATAATGCGCTTAACCTATGTAATCTTTTGCCTTTTTTTATCACTGATAGGCTATTCCCAATCGGAAAAAAGCTTACTCTGGGAAATATCTGGAAACGGCTTAGAAACAACTTCCTATTTATACGGCACCATGCACGTTAGTAAAAAGATTGCTTTCCGATTGGATGATGTTTTTTATGAAGCCCTGGATAAAAGTGAAGTAGTCGCTCTCGAATCTGATCCTGAAACCTGGCTGGATAGCGAAGAACGTTTTGGTTTGAGTTCTCAGAAAGAAGGATATGGTTTCGCCACCAAAGGATTTTATACACATTCCTTTGCACTGCAACATCCACGTAAAAAAGACCTGGCTTCCTATCTGGCATTTGAAGAAAGGTTGGTAAACAGTATACTTTACAGAACTAATGAATACTCACAAAATTTTGAGGAGAACACCTATTTGGATATGTTCATTTATCAGGCAGGAAGTCGGTTTAATAAACCTATTCTTGCGCTGGAGAAACTCGAGGAATCAGCAGCACTGGTAGGAAGGGCAAGCCTGAATTCTATGAAAATGAAACCGGATGAGTGGCTTCAAAAACGGATGCAAGAACAAGACCTGATGTTTTTAATGCAGGATGCATACAGAGAGCGTAATTTAAGCCTATTAGATTCTATTGATAAAGCGATGCATACGGCTCATTATCTAAAAAACATGCTCTATATCCGTAATGAGAACATGGCGAGAAGTTTAGATTCTGCTATGCAAAAAGCTAAAGTTTTTGCTGGAATTGGAGCAGCTCATTTACCCGGTACCCACGGTGTAATTGCATTATTACAAGAAAAAGGATATGTTGTAAAACCCCTTGTTTCTGAAGCTACCGAAAAAGGTCAAAAACTCAAAGACAAATTCGTTAAGAAAATACGGGAACATTCTTATAACAGTTTTGGGCCAGATGATAATTTCTTTACCATTTCACTACCCAATAAATTATATCCAATATCCGAAAGAATTACTACGGTTTATGTTTCACCAGATTTAGCAAATGGAAGTTATTTAATGGTAAACAGAATACCCACATATGCCAGTTTGAAAGCAGGAGGAGACTACACTTTAGAGGATATTGAACAATTGTTATTTGAAAATATACCAGGAAGCATATTAAGTAAAACACCTATTATAAACAAGAAGTATAAAGGCCTGGATATTAGAAACAAATTAAAGAATGGTGATCACCAGCGATACCAAATTTACGTTACCCCACTGGAGATACTTATTTTCAAAATGGGAGGAGAAGGTGATTACGTCGTTAATTATTCTGACATAATATTTAATAGCCTCAAGTTTAAAGCCCCTAGTGAAGGAAGGAAGTTCATTTCTTCAGTTTACAAGGACTTTGAGATATCCATGCCAGGGCTTCATAAATTTACAAATGCATCAAGAGGTGGTAGTCGTAGTATTGAAGGATATGACCCATCAACGAATTCGTATTATTTCCTTAAGAAGTCGACCCTGAACGATTTAAATTTTATTGAGGAGGACACATTTGAACTTAAACAAATTCAAAAACGAATTTACCAGGACCTTAAGCTTAAGCCAAAATACAATTCCTTTGAAAATAAATCTCTTACTTCCAAAGCTGTATGGGATTCAGTAACGGGTCAGAATTTATACCTGAAAACAGTAATAAAAAGGGGTGATTATTATTTGCTAGGTGTGCGCACCACAAGTGAAATAAACGCAAACGATTTCTTTAATTCTTTTAAAATTAGAGAAGTATCTTATCCCGAAATATTCAAAAAGGTGGTGGATACTGCTATGCATTTTAGTACGGTTACATCTGTAGATCCTCCGAAATTTGTTGAACATAGCAACTACAAGTTCAATAATAAGAAAAAAACAAAGGCATATAGTCCTTATTCCAAAAAGACAATTTATCAAAACAAAAATAATGAGGCAATCGAGATAGAGATAACAAAATCACATGACTATCTCACCTTTTCCAATATCGATTCTATTTGGGTTTTACGGAAAAAACAATATTCTGATAAACAATTTAATATTCAATATGAAAAAACTAAAACATCTGGTGATGGTTACCACGAATTGCAATTCGTAATCACCGATACTGCAAGTACAAGGGGTATTCTAATTAAGAATATCATTCGGGGTGGATTATTTTACCAGTTAAAGACAGTAGTCGATACCATTTCTGCACCCAGTCCGTTTGTTGCTGCTTTTTATGACAACTTTAAACCGGAAGGAGATCCTATAGGAAGAGATATTCTTGAAGATAAAACAGCAGATTTCTTTGCCGCACTCAGGGAAAATGACAGTATAGTTATAAAAGGCTATAGGTATCTTTTGTTTGATGAACGCCATATAGATTCATTAACTTACTATATTTCACAATACTCCTTTGATGAGGATAAAAAGCATATACAATCTTATCTCATAAAGAAATTAGGACAGTTACAGCATCATAAGATTATTCCATTCATGAAGGATTTATATGCCAAATCATATAATAATTCTAGTGCACAAATTAAAATTCTGCAGTCCATTGCAAGGAGAAAAACTGAGGCCTCCGCGAGTCTATTGCTTGATCTTATGTCACAAGATTTGCCTCTGGTCTCTAATACGGCAGAGATAAAGAGTATTTTTAAACCATATGAAGACAGTTTGGAATTAGCAAAGAGACTATATCCCGAGTTGCTCGAATACAGTTCTATCACGGAATACAAATTGCCAATTTTTTCACTTCTGGCACAGCTAAAAAAAGAAGATTTGGTAAAACCTGCACACTATAAAAAATATAGGGGTCAGCTTTTAAATGATGCTAAAATTCTCTTGAAAAGGCATCTTGGTGAACAAAATAACAATGAATTAAAAACAAGACAGGCAAACTATACCAGGCTCAGAAATAATAAAATCTTAGAAGATTATGTTGTTTTACTATATCCCTTTGCCGGAGAAAGAGAAATGGGTCAATTTTTTAACCGACTCCTTTTAGTAAAAGATCCACAAATTCGCAGCACCTATGTAGCACAGCTTGCATTAGATGGAAAAAGTATACCAACGGCAGTCATCAATTCTATGGCATATGATATTAATAGCAGGCTTTTGTTATATACTAAATTAATGCGCCACGGGAAATCTGATATTTTTCCACATCAATACAGTTCTGAACAATATTTGGCAGAAGCCCTCATTTATAAGGACAGAAGATTTGACAGTAATAAAGATAAGATTATATCCCTCGGTGACAGGTCTCTCATTTATAAGAGTAATCCCTATACCGCATATTATTTTAAGACACAAAATAGCCAGGATTACCATAAGAATTTTAAAGTCCATATTGTGATATTTGCAGATAATACCCCCTTCAATTCAGTTCCTTATTATATTAACGGAGGATTGCGGATGGCAGATACGGATACTGAGGAGGAGGCAATCAACTTTGTAACTGAAACCTTTTTATTAAAAGATCGAAAAAGAGCTATTGCTTACAGGCCAAACCAGTATCATGGTTATGGAAGTTTTGGCTTCTAAATTGTACTTTTGCTTTATATGCAAATGGACATGAAATTAATTTCTTCATTTTTTTTCTTTTTATTATCTCTTACTATTAGTGCCCAACAGCTTATTTGTTCAGATCAGGACAAAAAAGCATTTGATATTAAGATCAGAGAAATTCAAAATTTAAAACAATCAGATTTTGGCGATACCATGATCGCCGTTGGTGAAACATTTCTTGGAACACCATATGTAGCCAAAACATTAGAAGTAGGAGAATCTGAATCTTTGGTTATTAATTTGCAGGGCATGGACTGCACTACCTATGTTGAGAACGTTTTGGCCTTTAGTACTTTGTTAATGGAGGATAAAATGAATTTTGATTCCTTCGCAAATACTCTTGAAAATATCCGATATAAGGATGGTGAATTAGATGGTTATGCTTCCCGATTACATTATTTTTCTGAATGGATAGTTAACAACGAAAAGAAAAGATTGTTGGAAGATGTAACTTCAGAAATAGGGGGACTGGAAATAAAGAAAGACATTAATTTTATGAGTACCCACAGGGATTTGTATCCCTTCTTGCAGGACGAAGAAAATTTCAAAAAAATTAAAGCTTCAGAAAACTACCTTAACCACCAATCTATTTGCATTTTGCCCCAGGACCAGATTGAAGCTAATGAAGATCAAATAATGAATGGCGATATTATTGCTCTAACCACTTCTATTACAGGGCTTGATATCACCCATACGGGCATTGCCATTAGGGGAAAAGATGGCCGTATTCACTTACTGCATGCTTCTTCTTCAGGGAAGGTTGAAGTATCTGAATTACCTCTAGTAGAATATTTAAAAAAGATTAAAAAGAATACGGGGATAATGGTAGCCAGACCATTGTAAAAAATGTGGTTCTGAAGTCCCGAACTACAGCTCTGTAATTAAGCCTGTTTACTAATGTATTCTTTGTAGATTGCTATGGGTACCAAACCCGTCCAACCACAAAAATCTTTTTTTGAAGGCATTCCATAAGATATAAGATCCGGAGCATAATTCTCCCAAAAAGTATTGGTCGCTTCAAAAACTTCAGCAACAGCAGCATATGTTTTCTCAGCCAGATCTTTTGCCAATTCGTGTTTCCCATTAGCTGATAATCCCTTTAATACCATATAGGAAGTAGGAGCCCAAACTCCACCAAGCCAATAATCGCCCCAGCCTTTATAGTCAGGATCATCTGCAGAAAGTGCCGGCAATGGTGTTTTTCTGTAAAATTCGTCAGGATTGGTTAAGTGTGCTAAAAATGAATCCAGACGTTCTTCGGGAACCAGTTCACCTAGCAATACCCAATACATGCCAATATGCTTTCGCTTTATTTGTTTGTTATATCCCAGATCATAATAAAAGGCATCCTCATTATTCCAACAAAGAGAATTTAAGGCATCTTTAACCTCCGCATGAAAATTTTCGTAGAATTCAATGTCCTCTGTTTCTCCAATCTCCTTTGCAATAAACTTTAGCTGCAGGGCATACATAGCCATCTGTGCCGTAAAGTCTACCAATCTGCCTTCATCATTCCAAACACCTTGTAGTGTATTTACATATTCAGCTATAAATACCTCCAAGCGATCTTCTGTACTAGCACCTCCCATTTTCCCAATCTTATCTCCTAACTCATGATGCGTCATTCCATTTCCTTCATCGGTAGTCCATCCTCTGGGAGATCGTGGGATGTTATCCATCCCCATACCCAGGGTATCAGCCCAAAACAATTTATCCTCTCCCTGATAGGTATTTAGGTGGTATTCAAAATTCTTTTTTAAAACAGGATAGGCTTTTTTAAGTCGGTCTACATCTTTCTTAGTCCTGTACAATTCGGTTTCGGCAAAAGCCAATAAGGGAGGATTAATAGAAACGGGGTGATCTTTAGACCAAAGTGGCCTGCCATCCTTTCTGTACTCCCTGCAGATAAACCCATCTTCTTCTATACGCTCATAAAAATTATCAAGTGCCTGATATACCGGTAATTCATCAAGGTGGTATTTTGTAAAAGCCACTATAAAACAAGTATCCCAGAGAAAAATATTATCAGAAAAAGCCGCGTCTACAAAGGGCTTTTTAAAAAAAGGTTCGGAATCACCTCCTCGAACTTTAGATTTAGTTATTTCCAAAGCCTTGTCGTACATGCGTTTAGACAATTCTTCAGTGACTTCAAAACAACAGTCCTCCGTTGCCTTCTTTGCTATTTTCTCAAGGCCAACTTTATTATCAACACAAGCAGCGGGTATAGCTGCAGCAGCTATCGCCGCAAATCCCAAGGTGTTATTAAACTTTCTTCGATCCATAACTATTCAATAATTTATAAAAGGGTCTTCAAAAGAATGTTCTTTATCTTCCCAGGCAATAATTTATTCCGCCCACCAGGTGTTTTTGAAAGTCAGGTTCGTCAAAAGATTCTTCGGTATGGCCTCCACCGGTATAAAAAACCCGTCCTCCATCAAATTCCTGAACCCATGCAATGGGGTGGTTATCTCCGTTAGTGCCCCCTTCATATGAAGTTTCATCCAGGTAGATAAGCACTTCCAGTTCCGGATTTATGTTTTTATAATTATACCATTCATCATTGCGTACCCAGGTATCATTTAAATGAGCAGTAGATAAATGTTCCTTGTTCACGACATTCATTTTGGCTTCTCTGACATTGGGATCATTCGGATGGCTAGTAAAATATGCGCCAACCAATTTACCATACCATGGCCAGTCATATTCTGTGTCACTGGCGGCGTGAATTCCCATATAATTACCACCATTATTAATATAATTTTTAAAAGCCTGCTCCTGTTCAGGTCCCAATACATCCAGAGTTGTACTTAAAAAAAGAACCAAATCATATTTTTTTAAGTTGGCGTCATTAAATTGTAATGAATCTTCTGTTTGTGTAATTGTAAAACGGTTTTCTTTTCCCAATTTTTTAAGGGTTTCGACGCCTTTTTCAATAGACTTGTGCCTATAACCCAAGGTTTTTGTAAAAACCAGGATTTTAGGCATTTCTTCTTTTATATAGACTCTGAAATTATCTTCTTGTGATAAAGACTGAGAAGCTCCGGTAAATGAAGTACAAAAAAGCAATAGGGCAAAAAATTTTCCGAATGTTTTCATTAGTGTTGTTTATAGGGGTTTAAAGATCGAAAATTCTTCCCAATGATACTATTAATTTCCTAATGACATTAAATATTTCTTTGGAGTTGTCCCGTATTTCTTCTTAAAAGATGCAATAAAATGACTAGATGTACTATATCCTATCCTATGCCCAACTTCGTTTACATTATACTCACCAGATTCTAGCATTTTACGTGCGAAATCCATTTTATAGTCAAACAAAAAACTGAATACTGGTTCGCCATACACTTGTTTAAAACCCTCCTTTAGTTTTTTAAGTGAAAGGCCAATCTCTTCCGATAACTGTGTCAGGGTAGGCGGCTCTGCCATACGGCTTATCATGATTTCTTTAGCCTGTTTTATTCGTTTAATATTATCCTCATCTACCAAAAATGGGCATTGTTCTAAATCTGCATCTTCACTTTTGTTGAAATACAACGAGATTAATTCATATACTTTGGCTTTAACATAAAGTGCCTTAATGGAAGGATGGAGATTATAATTAATTATTTGGCTAAGTATAATTGCAATTGCAGGAGTAACACCTTCCTGGGAATAATATTTTTTTTCCTTATTCTCATTGCTCAAAAAGGGAATATAGTCCGCTTCTTTTGAAAATAGAGAATGAAACCTTCGTATAGTCATTATAACTGATACCATCCATGACATGGTATTAAGTTCCAAATTTAATGGAAGGTCTAATTGCGTATTGTACAACAGTAAAGAATTCTCTTCGGATACCTCCAGGGCATAATGGCCATCATTAAAAATAAATTTTGCATTCCCTTTTAAACAAAAGTGGAATTGAATAAAGCTACTATCAATATCCCGGATAACTTTTTGAACCTCAGGGCCTTCATTTTGAATTTTTAACACATAAAAATCATC
>CBDTVZ010000029.1:0-17136 GCA_965363995.1 uncultured Eudoraea sp. | reverse complement strand
CGATAGCATAATTGGTATTGGTTCAACAAATTCTGAAAACATTACCAACTAAACACTTTTCATTAATCCTCTCAATTATTAGGTTGATGTGCTTAAAACTATTATTAAAATTGAGTAATTACAATAATTTTCATAACATTGGGTTTAAATCTATACACTTATAATTCTGAGGATTGGTATAAATGATTCTTCGCAACAAAAATTCATATCCAAAAATATGTTTAGAGATTATTGAGCAGTTAAAAGAAAAACTCCCCGATTATCTTTCTTACCATTCGGCAGATCATACTATAGATGTTGCAAATGTATGTAACAACTATATTGAATATTATCATATTCCCCAGGAAATGGCTAAACTCATTAGAATTGCTGCAATCTGTCATGATTATGGGTATGTGGAATCACATTTAGATCATGAAGAACGCAGCATTGTTTCCATTCAACCATTTTTAACTCCTATTCTTACCAGCGAGGAAGTCGAAATAATAAATGGGATGATAAGGGCCACAAAAGTTCCTCAGGAACCAAAGACTTTTTATGAAGAAATTTTGGCGGATGCCGATTTAGACTACCTGGGAAGAAAAGACTATAATGACATTAGCGCTAAATTATTTAATGAATATCTGCATTTCCACATTGTTTCTAATAAAATTGAGTGGTTAGACCTGCAAATTTGGTTTTTGGAAAATCATAAATTTTATACCGATTTTGCAAAGAAAAATCGTGAGAAATTAAAATTTGAAAAAATAAAAGAACTAAAATCCCTTAGATTAGCGGCCAATTTTAAATGATATTTTATATAAGTACTTGTAGTTAAGATTAGTAAACTTTACAGCCAATTCTTTTAATCTAGAGTTGAGTGTTTCATCCTTTTTAAGATCCCTTTACAAAATCCGATATGATATTCCTTCCGCTTTGAATCATAATCTGGTTCTTTATCAATCAAAGAAATCCGTTAATTACCGATATTTAAGGGGATATAAGGCATAAATACATCAGAAAAAAATATACATACACCGATAATCCAATCTGAAGTTTTCATAATAGGCTCCTATTATCTATCTTGGGCATCTAAGTTTTCTTAGAGTTCTATTTTTTATCTTGGGAGAGTTGTTAAAGATTTGGGTTTTCTCCCTACTTGTAAATGATTTAAGGAAATTTTTGCATTAAGCTTATATTTAGAACTATTGTTAAATAAACCTGCCTTAATGCGATTTTATTTATTTTAGCAGATATAACGGATATGCTGCTCATATTGAGAAATACCGTTATTTATTAGCATGAAAAAGATGATTACACAAGTAACCAAAGGCATAAAAATTTCAGTGAATACTAGTTTTGAAGGCACTTTCTTTAAAAACTATAAAATGCATTTTGCTTTTGGTTATACGATTACTATAGAAAATCAAAGTAAGGATTCTGTTCAATTAACTTCCAGGCACTGGCAAATATATGATGCTTTAAATGACTTTGAAGTTTTAGACGGTGAAGGTGTTATCGGAAAAAAACCGGTTATTAGACCAGGAGAATCTCACACATACAGCTCTGGTTGCCTGCTTGCATCTCCTATTGGGGCAATGAAAGGCCATTATAATATGGTAAATTTCACCACTAATGAAAAATTCAGAGTCTACATTCCTTCTTTTAAATTCAGTGCACCCTTCGCGCTGAATTAATGATTCCTTTTACTTTGTTTAAATTTTATAAACGTTTAGGGTTTTAGTACCTTTGACATGGAAATTTAACTAACAAAAAGTGATTATGGGTAAAGGTTTTTTTGAGGTCCCGCTGGCTATTAATGAACCAATAAAGAGTTATGCTCCGGGCACTCCGGAAAGAGACGAGGTTTTAAAGCAATATAAAGAATACTTCGATGGAAGTTTAGAAGTTCCTTTATATATTGGAAGTGATGAATTAAGAACATCAAATACCCGAACTATGTCACCTCCGCATGATCATAAACACGTTTTGGGCAAATATCATCTCGCCGAAAAAAGTCATGTTAGTCTGGCCATAGAAAATGCACTCAAATCCAGAACCGCATGGGCATCGTTGCCATGGGAACAAAGAGCCAGTATCTTCTTGAAAGCAGCAGATCTTATTGCCGGGCCCTACAGGGCTAAAATTAATGCGGCTACTATGTTAGCGCAATCAAAAACCATACATCAGGCCGAAATTGATGCCGCTTGTGAATTAATCGATTTCCTCAGGTTTAATGTAACCTATATGTCTCAGATTTATGCAGAACAACCTGAATCATCTGAAGGTATCTGGAATCGGGTAGAATACAGACCTCTAGAGGGGTTTATTTATGCAATAACCCCTTTTAACTTTACGGCAATAGCGGGTAATCTTCCAGCAAGTGCAGCTATGATGGGTAATGTTGTGGTATGGAAGCCCAGTGATAGCCAAATTTTTTCGGCCAAAGTAATTGTAGACGTTTTTAAGGAAGCAGGACTGCCAGATGGGGTAATCAATGTGGTTTACGGTGATCCCGTAATGATTACAGACACCATTCTAGCCAGTGCCGACTTTTCGGGAATTCATTTTACTGGAAGTACCCATGTTTTTAAATCATTATGGAAACAAATAGGGAATAATATTGACATTTATAAAACCTATCCAAGAATTGTTGGAGAAACTGGTGGTAAGGACTTTATAATTGCACACCCAACAGCAAAACCTCAACAGGTAGCTACCGCAATTACGCGCGGCGCCTTTGAATTCCAGGGCCAAAAGTGTAGTGCTGCTTCGCGTGTTTATTTACCAAAGTCTACTTCCGCCGAAATCTTGGATTTGGTAAAGCAGGATGTAGAATCATTCAATCCTCCCGGATCTCCTGAAAATATGAGCAACTATATTACTGCTGTTATACATGAAGGATCATTTGACAAATTAGCTTCCTATATCGATCAGGCTAAAAAAGATAAGAATGCTAGTATAATTGTTGGTGGTAATTATGATAAATCCAAGGGTTATTTTATAGACCCTACCGTAATACTAGCCACAGATCCTCATTATTCTACGATGGAAACCGAATTGTTTGGACCGGTAGTTACAATTTATGTCTATGAAGATAAGGATTGGTCCAAAACTCTAAAATTGGTTGATACTACTTCTGAATACGCACTTACGGGGGCTGTTTTGTCGAAAGACCGATATGCAATAAGTGAAGCCACAAAAGCACTTCAGAACTGCGCAGGTAATTTCTATATAAACGACAAACCCACGGGGGCTGTTGTAGGGCAGCAACCTTTTGGTGGTGCCAGGGCTTCAGGGACCAATGACAAAGCAGGTTCTGCTCAAAATTTGCTTCGATGGGTTTCACCTAGGTTGATTAAAGAAACTTTTGTGACTCCTGAAGATTATCGCTATCCGTTTTTGGGTTAAAAAGAATAAGATAATTAATCTTTTTTTTGGAATCTATAAGGCTTTGATACCGAAAAGTTTCATAGCCTAAACAGGCTATATTCAATAAATCTGTTAGAAATAATTTTTGTTTCTTTTTTAACATATTTTCAGAGATGGTTGGCTTATCTTAAGGTACTTTTTACCATTAAACAGGCACAACTATGAAAAAATTGCTACTGCTTTTCCTCACTATTCCGTGTCTATTTATGTATTCGCAGAATCAGAATATAAAATTAGCTACTGATATCTGGCCTCCATTTTCAAATGTAGAAGGGGAAAAAGGCTTCGCTCTCGAATTGGTAAAGGAGGCACTTGAAAGAGGAGGTATTCAAATGGAATTGACCATAACAGGGTTTGATCCGGTAATGGAAGGCATTATCTCCGGCATCTACCAGGGAAGTCCAACTTTATGGAAAACACTAGACCGGGAAAGTTATTTACTTTATTCAGAACCCTATCTTGAAAACCGCCTAATTTTGGTTGGCAGAAAAGGCAGTGATGTAAGTGCAAAATCCCTAAGTGAATTAAAAGATAAACGAATTGCGATTATAAGTGGATATGCGTATGGATCCTCGGTGTATGCCAATCTAGATGTAGTTCTTATTCCGGGTAAAAGTGATCAGGAAAATTTGGAGAAATTACTAACGTTCAAGACAGATTATATGCTCGTGGATGAATTACTCATATCCTATTTACTAACCTACCAATTAAATGATATCCGCAGATTTCTTGAAATTGGTAAAGAGGCCTTTATAGTTCAACCACTTCATTTTGCCATTTTAAAGAATATACCGAATGCACAAAAAATAATTGACTCTTTTGATAGCAATATTAAAATAATGATGTCTGATGGCACCTATAATAAAATACTGGAATTGAATTGGATACAATCCGATGTTGACGGTGATGGCATTCTTGAACTAGTCTTACATGGAGATAGTGCAGGAAGAGATGCACCTGTTTCTTACTATAAACTAATGACTGAAACCGCAATGAACGAAGGTACTGAAAGGTATTATATAAACGGAGAAGTTTATGACGGATGGCAGGTTGTTCCGGCTAAGTATAAGACTGACATTATTAAGGCAGCCAATATGAACAATTCTCCATCTTCCGGTTTAAAACTAAAGTTCTAAGGTGAGCTGCGAAATAAATCCTTAAGCATCCTCAATTTTATTGAAGAAAGCAAAGTTCACTTCAAAAATTTATGCTTTTGTGATAAGATTATCAAATCTGGATGTAACTAGATTTTTAATCCAAAAGTTCATTTTTCCGTTTCTGTGCTGAATTTATAATTTACAGCCAATTTTTTATTCAACACTTGATTTTCAGTGTTTTACAAATTAATAAATTGCTGTCTCACAATTTTTATGTAAATTTAACGTTAATTAATTGTAAATTAATATTTAATATACTACACTGTTCTAAACTCTAAATCAAAATTATGAAAGTGAATGACAATGCAAAGTCAAAAAAAATAAGTTTGACAAAACTAGTTAGCTATGTCAAAACCTACGCAGAAAATTGCAGATACTCCTTTAATATGATGTTGATGCTTTAACTGTTGCCTTTATATTTCATTGGCAAATAGACCACTTTTTTAGTCTTAAAAAAGTCCTCTTTAAAGATTTTGGACAACTCAAATATCTGTACATTTCTATAGCCTTTTAATTCCTCAGATAAGTCACCTCCTTTTAAATATAGGATACCGTTTTTAAGTTCATGAACAGATTTTTTCTTAATGCTGCCCTGAACCCATCTAACAAAGGTAGGCATGGCTGCTACCGCTCTACTAACAATAAAATCGAACTGATCATCCCGATCCTCAACCCTGCTGTGGTAAGTGGTGACATTTTTTAGCTCAAGGCCGGTAACTACTTCATCTACTACTTTGATTTTCTTTCCAATAGCATCTACCAACGTAAATTGGGATTCAGGAAAAAGTATTGCCAGAGGAATTCCAGGAAAACCTCCTCCGGTTCCAACGTCTAAAATAGAGGCCCCCTTTTTAAACGATTGAATTTTAGCTACCCCTAATGAATGTAGGACATGACGCAGAAAGAGTTCCTCAATATCTTTTCTGGAGACTACATTTATCTTTTTATTCCAATCTTTATATAAAACTTCAAGGTGAAAAAATTGCTCTTTCTGTATTCCAGATAAATTGGGAAAATATTTAAATACTATCTCGGCTTGCATATGTACCTTTGTATTTTGGTAAAAATAATACATTCAACCATAACGCCATTTTTAATTATCGTATTGGAAGGGTATTAAAAAGCAAGATATTACGTTATATTTACACAAATGATTTCTTCATATGGATTCAACCACAATTAAATTCTCTCGAAAAGATTCGGCGCAGTTCTTTAAAACTTTGAATAAAAGAGTTAATGATTATTTTAAGGAAAATAAAATAAAGAAAACCGGAAACTGGCGATTGTATTTTAAAACGGCTATTATGTTTGGTCTTTTTCTGGCTCCGTATTTTATAATTTTAACTTTGAATTTGCCTAATTGGGCTAATTTGTTATTAACCATTATCATGGGGGTTGGAATGGCAGGCGTTGGCATGAATGTAATGCATGATGGAAACCATGGATCCTACTCAACTAAAAAGTGGGTAAACAAACTAATGGGCAGCAGTATTTATATTCTGGCCGGAAACGTTTATAACTGGCAGGTTCAACATAATGTCTTACATCATACCTATACAAATATTCACAGTCATGACGAAGATCTTGAAGCGGGCAGAATATTGCGTTTTTCCGAACATGCCAAATGGCACAAGTTCCATAAATTTCAGCATTACTATTCTTTGATCCTATATGGACTGTTAACCTTTAATTGGGCAATAACTACAGATTTTATGCAAATGTACCGCTATACAAAACGTAAATTGTCTTATGGTAAGTTTCCGAATCCATTCGTTAACTGGAGCGTTTTAGTGGCTGCTAAATTGATTTATATAACCATTTGGATAGTTCTACCTATGCTGATTTTAGACATAGCTTGGTGGAAAATTTTGCTGGGCTTTTTTATTATGCACTATGTGGCAGGTGTAATTCTTAGTGTTGTCTTTCAATTGGCGCACGTTGTAGATGAAGCAGAAACACCTTTACCGGAAAAAGATGGAACCATGAAAAATACATGGGCCATTCACCAATTGCTAACAACTGTTAACTTTGGAACTAAAAACAAGATTGTAAATTGGTTTACCGGAGGTTTAAATCATCAGGTAGAGCATCATATCTTTCCAAATATCAGCCATATTCATTACACAAAAATCTCCAAAATTGTTAAACAGACCACAAAGGAATTTAATTTGCCTTATAACGAATATAAAACTACTAGAAAAGCTATAATTTCGCATTTCAAACATTTAAAGGAATTAGGCAAAAAGCCTACTTTACAATACCAGTAAATTTATTGCAAGAATGAGCAAGCTTTTATCCGATAGAATAAAAAACATGTCTACTTCGGCCACTCTGGCTATGGCCGCAAAGGCTAGAGAATTAAGAACCCAGGGGAGAGATATCATTGGGTTAAGCCTGGGAGAACCCGATTTCAATATCCCTGAGTTTATCAAGGATGCAGCAAAAAAAGCAATTGATGAGAACTATAGCAGTTACTCCCCTGTAGATGGCTATGCAGATCTTAAGCAGGCCATATCTAATAAATTTAAAAGGGATAACAATCTGGATTACGGGTTAAGCCAAATTGTTGTATCAACAGGGGCAAAACAATCTCTTGCTAACGTAGCAATGGTTATACTTAATAAAGGAGATGAAGTAATTTTACCTGCTCCTTATTGGGTAAGCTATAGCGATATCGTAAAACTTGCAGAAGGTGTCCCGGTTGAGGTTCCAACCAGTATAGATACAGATTTTAAAATGACTCCTGAGCAATTGGAGAAGGCCATAACTCCCAGAACAAAAATGATTTGGTTTAGTTCACCCTGTAATCCAAGTGGATCTGTTTTTAGTAAAGAAGAGTTGGAAGCCATTGCTGGTATTTTGAAAAAATATCCGGAGATTCTGGTTGTATCAGATGAAATTTATGAACATATTAATTTCAGGGATAAACACGCGAGTATTGCGACTATTGATGGAATGTATGAAAGAACCATTACAGTAAATGGAGTGTCTAAGGCTTTTGCCATGACTGGCTGGAGAATTGGCTATATAGGAGCACCTGAATGGATCGCTAAGGCCTGTACCAAATTTCAGGGACAAATTACAAGTGGCGCCAATGCTATCGCTCAACGCGCTACTATTGCGGCTTTAAATGCACCAGTAGGTAAAATTCAATACATGATTGATGAATTTCATAAAAGGCGAGATATCTTATTGCAACTTCTAGGGGAAATAAATGGATTTAATTTAAATGTTCCCGAAGGTGCTTTTTATGTTTTTCCTGATATTTCAAGTTTCTTTGGAAAGACCCTACAAGGTACTACAATCAATAATGCTTCTGAATTTGCTTTATATCTGTTGGAAAACGCCAACGTGGCCACCGTTACCGGTGAAGCATTTGGTAATCCAAACTGTATACGAATCTCCTATGCCGCTTCGGAAGATGAATTAAGAGAAGCTGTTAAAAGAATAAAAGCTGTAGTCTAGATGCAAATTTGTATTTATCTATATTTCTGAAAGGTCATATCCTTTTCCAAAAATAAGGATTAAAAAGTATTAGCACGGTAAATAACTCCAACCTTCCGGCAAGCATAAGAAAACCACACCACCATTTTCCCAATGCCGGTAAACTATTATAATTACTTAAAGGGTTAAGGTCTCCAAAAGCCGGTCCAACATTTCCCAGAGAAGATGCCGCACCACCAATTGCCGAAATAAAATCGAGACCTAGAAAGCTAAGCACAAGGGCACCTGCAATAAAAAGTAACATGTAAAGCACAAAGAATGCTATCACATTATATACAATATGCTCACTTACAGTTTTATTATTGAATCTTACAGGAATAATAGCACTTGGATGTAAGGTTCTTTTAAATTCCAAAAGCCCATTCTTAATAATTAGTATATGCCTCATTACTTTAATACCTCCTGCCGTGGAGCCCGCAGAGCCACCCATAAACATTAGTCCGAAAAAGAAAACAGTTAAAAACGGTGTCCAGGCGGTAAAATCAGCGGTGACAAATCCTGTTGTTGTAACAACTGCAATTATCTGAAATAACGCATGTCTGAAAGAACTTTCAGCTTCTCCAAATGGCATGGGATAGTATTCTGATACTTCAACATTAGCCATAAAATATATAACCAATGCAGCCACCAAGGTGAAAATCATAATTAAAATACTGTAAAATTTAAATTCTTCATCCTTTAACACTCTTTGGACCTTACCCTTAAACGCAAAATAGCTCAATACAAAGTTGCTTCCGGCTAGAAACATAAAGAATATGACAATATATTGGATAAGGGGTTGGTTGTTCCAATAAGCCAGACTGGCATTTTTAGTTGAAAATCCACCTGTGGATAAGGTAGCCATAGAATGGTTTATTGCATCAAAAAAAGACATCCCGGCTACACTTAACAAAAGAGTCTCCGCCGCGGTATATCCAAAATAAATAAGCCAAAGTCTTTTTGCCGTGTCCGTAATCCGGGGATGTAGTTTATCTGCGTTCGGGCCGGGAGCTTCTGCTGAAAACAATTGCATTCCACCAATTCCCAATAAAGGAAGAATGGCTATTGCCAGAACAATAATACCCATACCCCCAATCCAATGGGTTAGACTGCGCCAAAATAGTATCCCCTTGGGAAGAGATTCAATATCGTCAAGAATTGAAGCACCTGTGGTTGTATATCCTGAAATAGTTTCAAAAAAGGCATTCGTAATACTTGGGATAGCCCCCGAAAAGATATAGGGCATTACACCAGAGGCAGACATTACAATCCAGCCAAGCGTAACTATTATATAACCTTCTTTCTTTTTTACTTCTTTTTCATGGCCTCTGGTATAAAACATGGCCAGAATTCCGAGTAGTAATGTTATTATAGCGGCCAAGGTAATATCAAGGGTAGCGCCATCATCATAAATCCCACTCACTAAGGCCGCAATGAGCATAAAACCGCCATTAAATAATAACAGCAATCCCATAAGGTGGATAATTATTCTATAATTTAACCCTGTCATTATATAAAAAGTCTTTCAATTTTTGAAATGGAATCTGGCAGACAGCATACCACCACCCTATCGCCCTCCTCAATCCTAAAATCTCCCAAGGCAATATTTCCTATTCCATCTCTTACAACCCCACCAATAATTGCCGCTCTTGGAAATTCTAATTCGCGTATAATTTTACCATTCACCTTTGAGGTAGCTTTTACTTCAAATTCCAGGATTTCGGCATTTAGGTTATTTAATCGGGTTAGAGCTACCACCTCACCCCTTCTTACATAACGAAAGATATTATTTGCAGCTAGTAATTTCTTATTAATTAAGGTATCAACCCCAATGGACTGTGAAAGTTGAAAGTAGTCCATGTTTTCTACCAGGGCGATCGTTTTTTTGATATTCTTGGATCTTGCCATCAGACAAGACATAATATTAGTTTCAGAATTTCCGGTAACCGCTATAAAAGCATCCATTGATTCCAAACTTTCTTCCTCCAATAATTCTAAATTCCTGCCATCGCCATTTATTACTAGCACATTTGGTAGACTATCAGATATATCAAAAGCCCTTTCTTTGTTTTTTTCTATTAATTTTACATTAAATTTTTTGGCACAAAGATCTCGGGCCGCATTAAAACCAACTTTGCTACCGCCTAAAATCATTACATTTTTTATTTCTTCCTTCTTTTTACCCGTTAGCTTGTAAAGGTCATCTACACCTTCTTTATCAATTACAAAATATACCTGGTCCTTGTCTTTAAAAACTGTATCACCTCTGGGGATAAGTGTAAACTGCGTTCCAACACGCTGCATGGCAATAGGCATAAAATGTAATCCAGGAAATATATTTGCTGCATCTTGGACAGATTTGCCAATAAACGGCGCGCCCTTAGGCAAGGTAACGCCAACCATCATTAATGCCCCTGCCTCGAATTCGTAGGTGTCGAAAAAAGCCGATTGATCTAGTAATAGTTGAATTTCTGTGGCGGCCAGTTCTTCAGGAGAGATCAACTCATCAATTCCCATTTCAGAAAATTTAATCAGTTCCTTGTTATCAATAAATTCAATATTTGAAATTCTTGCAATCGTCTTTTTACAACCCATTTGTTTAGCTAATAAACAGAGGGTAATATTTGTTGTTTCAGAAGAAGTTACGCCAATTACAAGGTCAGAGCTTTCAACTTTGGCATCCCTTAATACAGAAATTGAAGTTGCATCACCTTTTAGTACTTTTATGTCCAAATGAGTGTCTGCGTAGGTTAAACTTTCCCTCTTGGAATCAATCAAAGTAATGTTCTGGGATTCAAAAGACAAAAGTTTTGCCAAATGAAAACCTACTTCACCTGCCCCCGCAATAATAATTCTCATCTTTAACCTTTATTAATTATCAAGAGTCCGAATGTTGCGTAAAGGAGCTATTTTTATATAATATAAGCCAATGCAGCTCATGTACGTTGTATTTGCAAAGATTGCAATGACAAAATTACGCAAATTAATTTTGATTAATGTCTAACTTGGCATCCAAAAATGGGCATTGAATCAATTTGGATTATCTCTATTAACATCCATTCTCGAAGCAGGCTTTATATTATCTTTGCCCGAAAATTTACCTTATGCCCAAAAAAGTAAAACCTTATAAGACCTCAACGCTTGGAAAAAAAGAACAGGTAACACAAATGTTTGATACAATTTCCGGCAGCTATGACGGCCTAAATCGCATAATTTCTTTTGGTATAGATGTTAAATGGAGAAACAGGGTAGTAAAAATTTTAAAGAAGAAAAATCCAAAAAATATCCTGGACGTAGCAACCGGAACAGGAGATTTGGCTATTAACCTGGTTAAAACAGGAGCAGAAAAAATAGTAGGTTTGGATATTTCTAAGGGAATGCTTGAGGTTGGGAAAAAGAAGGTGTCAGAAAAGGGTCTAAATGCTACTATTGAAATGATTGTAGGTGATAGTGAAAACCTTCCGTTTAAAGACCACAGCTTTGACGCAGTTACTGTGGCGTTTGGAGTTCGCAATTTTGAAAATCTAGAAAAAGGTTTATCAGAGATATATCGGGTTTTAAAACCTTCAGGCACCTTCGTTGTTCTCGAAACTTCTGTACCTACGAAATCGCCCTATAAACAAGGCTATTGGTTTTATACTAAAAATATTCTTCCCATAATTGGAAAACTTTTGTCCAAAGACCGCTCTGCTTACGCTTATCTTTCGGAATCTGCAGCAGTTTTTCCATACGGCCAGACCTTCAACAATATTTTAGGGAAAATTGGGTTTATAGCTATGGAGAACAGGCCACAGACATTTGGAGTGGCGTCTATATATATAGCTACAAAATAGAAGAATGAAATATATCTTATTTTTTCTGATAGGTTTCTTGCTGCTGGTTACTAGTCCATTGCATGCCCAATTTAAAGAAAACCCCGTCATAAATCTTGAAAATGAAGATAAAGCATTTTTGAATTGGGGATATTTTCTCGGATTTAATCAATATGACTTCAAATTTGAATACAGGAACGACTTGGATGATGTTTTGGTAAATAAATCAATTGGCTTCAATGTAGGTCTGGTTGGCGAAATGAGGATTAACGAATTTTTAGATCTTCGCTTTGAACCCGGATTGTTTTACTCTAAAAGGACTTTAGGTTATAAAGGATTTACAGATGAAAATGACGCACTAAGAGATGTGAAATCTACCTATATCAATTTTCCTTTACTTTTAAAAATAAGTGCTCAAAGATTTGGCAACTGGAAGCCTTATATTATTGGTGGCGCATCTGTTTCTCTAAATTTGGGCAGTAACGAGGATAGTCTTGACGATAATAGCAGTGGTACTTTTCGAATGACAAAAACACTCTATAACTGGGAAATTGGATTTGGAATTGATTTTTACACTGAATATTTTAAATTTTCCCCTTCCATAAGGGGTGTTTTTGCACTCAGCAATGAATTAGTCCCTGATAATGACCCCAATAGTCCTTGGACCGGAAATATAGATGCCATGAAAACCAGAGGAATTATGATAAATTTTACTTTTGAATAGGTAAAAGTATAATAAGGACACTGGAATTTTTTGACTTCCGGATATTATCCCTTAAATCGTTTAGCTGTCATCTCTTCTAATTTCACTTAAAAAAATGGCTGTGGCAGTTGCTACATTTAAACTTTCGGTAGTTTTTATTCCATATTGGGGGATACCTATTCTGTTTTCCTTGTCTATTCGAAGTCCTACTTTCTCAGATATGCCCTTGCCTTCATTACCTAATATTAAAAGCCCTTTTTCAGGAAGATTTGCAGAGTACACAGATTTCCCATTCATATATGTACCATAAGCAAGATTTTTATTTTCTTCAAGCAGTACGGCAATATCGGTATACACAATATTTACTCTGGCAATAGATCCCATAGTTGCTTGTAAGACTTTATGGTTATAACAATCTACAGTATCAGGGGAGCAAACCAAATGTAATATTCCAAACCAGTCGCATAACCTTATGATGGTTCCCAAATTTCCCGGATCCTGTATGGTATCCAACACAACAACCCAATCAGAATAATCAATGTCCGCCGGTGCAGGAATTTCAAATATTCCCAATATTTTATTTGGACTTTTATGAGAACTTATTCTTGTTAAATCTTTTTTTGAAATATAGTGAACTTCTTCTTTGTTTTTTGTCTTAAATTCGGGATCAGTACTGTAGATACTATGTGCCTTAAATTTAGAATTTAAAAGCTCTGAAACAACCTTTTTCCCTTCTGCCACAAAAAGTCCGTTTTGAATTCGGTGCTTTTTTTGATATAAGCTTTTTATAAATTTTAATTGACTTTTAACAACCATTCAAATAATGTATTTTTGGCTTCTATGAACACCCTTCGGAGTTACGAAAAGAATATTGCAAAAATAGGTTTATTCTTGCTTATTGTCGCATTTGCTTCCTGTAATACACTAAAAAGGGTAGAGGATGATGAACTTTTGTTAACTAAGAATAACATCTTCGTAAATAGTGAAAAAATCAAGAGTGAAGATATTCGGAGTCTTGTCCTGCAAGAACCCAACAGCACCTTATTGGGTTATCCTTTAGGGCTTAACCTCTACAATTTAGCTAAAAAAGATCCCGATTCATCTTTCCAGGCCTGGCTTCATAGAAAAGAAAACAGAGAGAAAAGACTTGTGAATATATTATCACAGAAGCAAGTCATCAGATTAGGTGAATCCTTTTTGGTAAAAGGGTATAGTGATTGGCTTAAAAAGATTGGTGAACCTCCTTCCATAGTAGACACCTTAACAACTCAGAAATCGCTGGAACGTTTGAGCATCTTTTACGGAAGCAAGGGGTATTTTAACAACACCTCGTCCTATGAAATAGATAGTACAAAAAAGAAGCAAAGAGCTGAAATAAATTATAAGATTGCACTTGGAAAACCATTTATAGTTGATTCGATTACCAGAAATATAAGTTCTATGGCCATTGATTCTATCTATACCCTTAATGAGAGTAATTCCTTTATTAAAAATAACAAGCAGTTTGATCTTACGGATTTTAATAATGAGCGGAAAAGACTTTCAGAACTTTTTAGGAATACAGGAGTATATAATTTCCAGGAAAGTTCCATAGCTTATGATATTCTAAGAGATACTGCAAGGGTTAACGACGATCAAAAAATGAGCGTAGAACTTAACATTGGGAACCTTAGAAAACGGGGAGATAGTATTATAGCAACTTCAGAATATAAAGTCTTTCGCTTAGATAAAATCAACATTTATCCAGATTATGGTTTCAATAAAGATATATCTGATTTAAAATCAATTGAATATGACAATTATACTATTTTTTACCATGATAAACTCCGTTATAAGCCCAAGACATTAGCAGATGCCATATTCCTGGAAAAGGATAGTCTTTACAGAGACATTGATAAAATTCGTACTTATAGACGAATTACCAATTTAAATACATTTAAATATCCCAATATACTTTTTACAGAGGATAGTTCGCAATCAAAACTTACAGCAGACATTTTTTTAGCAATAAGACCAAAATTCTCATGGGCTTTTGATTTCGATATTACTCACTCTAATATTCAATCATTAGGCATCGGCTTTACGACTGCCCTTATCTCACGAAATATTTTCCGTGGGGCGGAAACTCTGAGTTTGTCAGTTGGGGGTACTTTTGGTTTGTTAAGTGATAAAGATGCTACGGAGAATTTCTTTTCAGAAGTGGGCGCTGATGCCAACATTACTTTCCCGCGAATATGGTTTCCATTTTTTAACTGGAAGAAGATAATTCCATCCTATAAACTCCCACAGTCCAGAGTTTCTATAGGCACAACTTTTCAGAAAAATATAGGCCTTAACAAGCAGACTTTTAATACCATATTAGCATATAACTGGGCCACGGACAACTTAAATAAAAATAACGTAGAATTATTAAACATTCAATATGTAAATAATCTTAATCCCAATCGTTTTTATAACGTATATCAAAGCACCTTTGAGAGATTGAATGATATTGCTGCGATTCCGGTTTATGCGGATGATCCCTCTTTACAGGACTTTTATGTTATGCCCGAACCAGCAGATGGCCCTACACTAACTATTCCTGAAGGTACCACGGATTTTACTGATGCCATTTTAAATGATGATGTGCCTTCAACTCCAGAGGATTATGACGAAGTGGCCAGTATAGAGGAACGAAAAATTAGGTTAACGGAGAACAATTTCATTTTTGCCAGCAGCTATACCTTTAATAAGAATAGCAGGTCTAACATAAATGACAATAGTTTTCATTCTTTCCGTTTCAAAGTTGAAAGCGCTGGAGTTTTCTTATCGGGAATTTCCAACATTATAGAATTTGACAAAAATGAAAATGGAGATCGCACCGTCTTTGGTGTTCCTTTTTCCCAATATATAAAGACGGAATTCGATTATATAAAACATTGGAATCTATTCAGATCCCACGTACTTGCTTTCCGAAGCTTTTTTGGCATAGCCATACCCTATGGAAACTCTAATAGTATACCCTTTGTTCGCAGTTATTTTGCTGGTGGATCTAATGATAACAGAGCTTGGTTTCCTTATTCCCTGGGTCCCGGATCTACAGATAATATTAATGATTTTAATGAAGCTAACATGAAAATTACCCTTAATTTGGAGTATCGATTTCCTCTCGTTGGAAATTTTAAGGGTGCTATTTTTGCTGATGCCGGGAATATTTGGAACGTTTGGGATAATGTAGAAGATCCTGCCGCCGTGTTTGAAGGCTTTGATTCTTTATCTGAAATAGCTTTGGGCACTGGAATCGGTATCAGATATGACTTTACCTACTTCTTATTCCGCCTTGATATGGGTTTAAAAACCTATAATCCCGCAGAATTACCTGGCCAAAGATGGTTTCGCGATTATAATTTCTCAAACGCAGTATTCCAAATTGGTATAAACTATCCTTTTTAGACCTTCAATTATTTCACTACATTTGCCACATCTCATTAAAATCTAACATACCATAAAATTATGTCGCATTCAATAAAACCAGGCGTTGCAACAGGTGACCAAGTTCAACATATATTTAATTATGCCAAGGAAAAAGGATTTGCTCTTCCTGCGGTTAATGTCACAGGCTCAGATACGATTAATGGAGTCCTGGAAACTGCAGCAGAATTAAACTCCCCTGTGATTATACAATTTTCTAATGGTGGAGCTCAATTTAATGCGGGAAAAGGTTTGTCCAATGAAGGTCAGCTTGCCGCCATACAGGGAGCAGTTGCTGGGGCAAAACATATACATCAGTTAGCTGAGGCTTATGGTGCTACTGTTATTCTTCATACAGATCATTGCGCTAAAAAGTTATTGCCCTGGATAGATGGACTTCTTGACGCAAGTGAAAAACATTATGCGGAGACAGGAAAATCACTCTTTAGTTCTCATATGATAGATTTGTCTGAAGAGCCTATTGAGGAAAATATTGCCATTTGCAAAGGATATCTCGAAAGAATGAGCAAAATGGACATGACTCTTGAAATTGAATTGGGAATAACCGGAGGCGAGGAAGATGGTGTAGATAACTCAGAAGTTGATGATTCAAAATTGTATACCCAACCCGAAGAAGTGGCTTATGCATATGAAGAATTATCCAAAATAAGCCCCAGATTCAGCATAGCCGCTGCATTTGGAAACGTGCATGGCGTTTACAAACCGGGAAATGTAAAGTTAACTCCCAAAATTCTCAGAAATTCACAGGAGTATGTAACTAAAAAATACGGCGTTGAGAAAAATCATATAGATTTTGTATTCCATGGTGGCTCTGGTTCTACTGTTGAGGAAATACGTGAAGCTATTGGATATGGCGTAATAAAGATGAATATTGATACCGATTTACAATATGCTTTCATGGAGGGTATTCGGGATTACATCCAGGGTAAGTCGGCTTTTCTACAATCGCAAATTGGGAATCCGGATGGTGCCGACCAACCTAATAAAAAATATTACGACCCAAGAGTTTGGCTTCGAGAAGGAGAAAAGACATTTGTTAAGAGGTTAAAAAAAGCTTTTGAAGATCTAAACAATATTAATACCTTGTAGGTAACTTTTA
>CBDTVZ010000028.1:0-17286 GCA_965363995.1 uncultured Eudoraea sp. | reverse complement strand
GCTTTTCCTGATATGGTTGTTGCTATGGATAGTCTAATAACCAAATCCAATAAAATACGATTTTACAGGACGCTAACCGGAACCAATACTTTTTTTGGTGGAACCGAAAATAAAGTAAAAATTAGTGGATTTGAAGAGTGGACAATGAATAAAGAAGGATTAGTCCGGGAGTCCAAAGGTCATTTTAATGCAGAGGAGCATAACCGACAATTAAATGGTAATGTGCCAGAATAAAAACGGGTTACGATATTAGCACTAATTCATTGTGCTAAAACGCCAAACTGGATAAATTTCCCTATTTTAGATAGAATAATCCTCATGACTTTTTTGGTCAGGCAATTACTGCTTAGCCACCAGGTATTATTACGCCTTAGAACATAAAATAATTAATGAAATCCCGCATGAAAGAATCATTGGAATTAAGGCAAAACTTTAAGGCAAAACCGTCTGAAATTTATGTTGCATGGCTGGATAGTATTCAACATTCCAAAATGACTGGAGGGCAGGCTATATGCAGCAATAAAATTGGGGGCTCATTTACTGCCTGGGACGGCTATATTGAAGGGAAAAATATTGAGCTAAAGCCAAATCAAGAAATTATACAAAGCTGGCGAACATCAGAGTTTGATGAGAACGATGCAGATTCTAAGTTAATAATCCTATTAAAAGAATCAGAAAACGGGACAGAACTTATTTTAAACCACAGCAATATCCCCGAAGGTCAGACGCAATATAGAAAAGGTTGGCTTGAGCACTATTTTACACCCATGGAAAATTACTTTAAAACTTAAAGAAAGCTCACAAAAAAAAATGAATTAAATTCACATAAATACAGTTAACATAAAAAGGAAACAATATGAAATTAGGAGCATTTTCTATCAGTCTTAGTGTTAAGGACATTAATGTATCCAAAGTATTTTATGAAAATTTAGGTTTTAAAGTTTTCGCAGGCGAGATAGAGAAAAATTATCTGATAATGAAAAACGAAAATTCACTTATTGGACTATTTCAAGGGATGTTCGAAAATAATATTTTGACTTTTAACCCGGGGTGGGACACGGATGCCAATAAACTTAAAAATTTTGATGACGTGAGAGAAATTCAGAGGAAATTAAAAGAAAAAGGAGCAAAGCTGGAAAGTGAAGCAGATGAAAATACAAGCGGACCCGGGAGTTTTATGATTATTGACCCGGATGGAAATTCTATTCTTATCGATCAACACGTATAGAAAATTGATTGAATAATGAACAACAATGAAATGCAAATTGCCAAGTTCCTTGAGCACTTCAACAGTGAAATTGCTTCCCTAGCGAAGTAAAAACAAAAACTTGCCACAGCTAAGAATGGTAGATTAATGTTGTATCAATAATTCAAATTGGCAGTTAATTTAAATATTACAAATGGGAGACCTAGAAAACAGGAAGGACATTGAATTTTTAGTAAATGAGTTTTACGCTAAGGTTCTTAAAGATGAGAAAATAGGCTTCTTTTTCAACGAAATAGCGAATATAGACTGGAAAAAGCATTTTCCAATTATGTATGATTTCTGGGAAACTATATTATTTGATACCATGAAGTATAAAGGAAATCCTATGACTAAACATATTGTACTAAGCAGAAAGGAGCCCATGACTTCAGAACATTTTGAAAGGTGGTTATTTCTCTGGAATCAAACGGTTAATGAAAATTTTACAGGTGACAGGGCTTCTGAGGCAATAAAAAGAGCTAAGATGATAGCAGACCTTATGAAATATAAAACAGCTAGTAAGGATAATTAAACGCGGAAATAATCCAATAGGAGTTTATAAAAAGTTTTTGGTAAATTACCGGAAATTAACATACATAGAACAATTAATAATTCAAATTATGAAAAAAATATTAATTACAGGTTGCAGTTCAGGATTCGGTTTTAGTTCTGCTAAATATTTGGCGGTAAAAGGCCACCATGTTTATGCCACTATGAGAAATATCAATGGAAAAAATGCAGTTCCTGCTGCTGAATTGAAGGATTTTGCAAATTCCAAGGGTGTCAAATTAGAGGTACTGGAAATGGATGTTACCTCAGATGAAAGTGTTAAATCTGCGGTAGACCAGATTCCTGTCGTGGATGTTCTAATTAATAATGCCGGACTTGGGTTTGGTGGTGCTTTAGAGGCATTCTCATCAGCTCAATGTTTAGATCAATTAGATTTAAATATAGTAGGTACACTTCGTGCTGCCAAAGCTGTGCTGCCCGGTATGCGTTCACAAAATTCCGGACTGATTATTCAGGTTAGTTCCATAGCCGGACGAGGTGCTTTTCCAGGGTTTGGTGTCTATCATGCAAGTAAATGGGGATTGGAAGGGTTAAGTGAAGCAATGCGCTATGAATTGGCTCCATTAGGTATTGATGTTGTGATTGTGGAACCAGGACCGTTCTCAACAAATTTTTTCGGAAACATAGTTCCGGCTACCGATGATGATATCGCTACTGCATACAAACATGTAGGAGAATTTTTTGAGGGCTTTGGGAAACAAGTAGAGGGTATGTTCGAAGACCCAAATGCTCCTACGGATCCAATGATTGTTGTGAAAATTTTTGAAGATTTAATTAATAGTCCTGCTGGCAGCCGCCCGTTAAGGACCATTGCCGGACTAGATTTTGGTTTTCAGGCATTGAATGATGCAGTAGAACCTCTTAGAAAAGCAAGTCTCGAATCGATGGGATTAGAAGGTTGTGATGGTCCTGCAGCTTAGAAATTGAATTAACTCAAAAAACTGATCGCAGAAGAACTGCTTGTAAAATTGTATATCTAATAGTTATCGTTAGACCCGCCTCAGGCGGGTTTATCTATTTTAGATATACCTTCAGTACGCAGGAGGTCATGCATTCATAGCCTGAAATGTTATCTTTAATTGTTTAATCTAATAGCAAGTGCGCAAAATTACAGCTATGGTCAATCCTTATGGTATATTTAAGGCAAAGCTTTGACATAAGTATGATCTAACGTTTAATAAAAATAGATGCAGAAATAAATGGAGCAAATAAAAAGAGTTGAACATGGATACGCGGACTCCAATGGTGTTAACATTCACTTTGCCGCCCTGGGTTCTAAGCAGAACCCTTTGATAGTTTTCATTCATGGCTTCCCTGATTTCTGGTATTCCTGGAAAGACGTAATGGATAGCTTATCTAACGAGTATTATGTTGTGGCTATTGATCAAAGAGGCTATAATCTCTCCGACAAACCAAAGGGAGAAAAAAACTATAGTATTAACTTTTTAGTGGGTGATGTTATCTCTGTGGTACATCATTTAGGTTTCAAAAAGTCAATCATCGTTGGACATGATTGGGGTGGTGCTGTTGCGTGGGCGCTAGCCATGATGAATCCGCAGGTCGTGGAAAAACTTATAATTCTGAACTCTCCCCATCCCAGGGGCTTAAGACACGAATTGGCGACGAACCCTGAACAGCAAAAAAACAGTCAGTATGCCCGAAGTTTTCAAATGGAAGGGGCAAGTAAATATCTCACTGCTGAGAAATTGGCGTCGATGTTGGGCGATAATGTGAATGAAAAAGAATATATCGAGGCATTTAACCGTTCAGATTTTGAAGCTATGCTTAATTACTATAAGCAAAATTATCCCAGGGAACCTTATAAATTGGATCCATCTCGTGTAGTAAAAGTTAAAGCCCCTGTTTTACTTATTCATGGACTTGATGATAAGTTCCTTCTTCCGGGAGGCCTTAACAATACCTGGGAATGGGTGGAAAATGACTTCACGCTGGTTGCAATCCCGGGGGCCGGACATTTTGTTCACCATGATAAACCTGAACTAATAAATAGAACAATTAAGATGTGGTTGAACAGATAATTACCTATTTACGACAAAATGCATCTTAATAGATTATAATTTCTGCAGATTTTGATAGAGACTTCTTTACATGAAAGTTGGTTTAAAAAATAGTGCTTGAGGTTAAGATAATTAAAACAATAGCTTACCATTAGAGGCTTTTTATAAGATATTTATCCGCCAGACCAAAATCTCTTCTATTGCATCAATTTCAGCTTTTGCCAGGGACATATCACCGGCTTTGGCGGTTTCTTCAATTTGTTGCGGGTTACGAGCACCAACAATCGCTGAAGTCATCTCTTTGTTTCGCATTACCCAGGCCAGGGAAAGTTGGGACAGTGAGATCTTCTTTTCACTCGCAATTTTCCTGAGTTGTTCTATTGCCTGAAGATTGACACTCAATTGGGGTTCCATAAAAAACGGATGTCTGCTTCGCCAGTCAGATTCTGGCAAACCAGCAGCTCTTTCTTTAGTAAATTTACCCGTTAGCAACCCCGCCTGCATAGGGCTGTAGGCTAAAATCCCAATTTGGTTAGTGCCACAATAAGTCATAATCTCCTCCTCAATTTCACGGCGAAGCATACTATACGGCGGTTGTAAGGAAGTTATGGGGTGTATGGCCTGCGACCTTTTTAGTTGTTCCAGACTAAAATTTGATACTCCTCCATATCTTATTTTACCCTCTTTTACGAGCTCTGCTACGGTTCCCCATCCTTCTTCAATCTCTTCGTCCGGCTCCGGCCAATGAATCTGGTATAGATCTATCACTTCTATAGCCAGACGTTTCAGGCTTGCTTCCACCTCCCGTCGTATACTATTTGCCCTCAGCGATTTACCAATCTCCCGGCTGTCACCTTCCCATACGCGTCCGCATTTGGTAGCGATGATTACTTCATTACTGATACCTTTAATTGCCTTGCCTACTACTTCTTCGGCGTGCCCATGTCCATAGATAGCTGCGGTATCTATCCAGTTGATCCCCTGATCGAGTGCTTCATGAATTGCATTTACAGAATTGGTGTCTTCCTGGGGTCCCCAACCAAATTTCCAATCTCCGCCACCCATCGCCCAGGTACCTAATCCTATTGTAGTAAGATGAAGGTCGCTATAGCCTAATTTGCGCGTTTGCATAATTGTGATTTTGATTAAGAATAAAGATACCCAACCCTTTCTTTAAATCAATTTTCCTAAGACATTTTAAAGCTCTTTTGCGTATTTCAAATACATTTTAGAAATACAATTTTAATATTATTGAGAATTGGTATTAAAAGATTAAATCCCAATGTTGTATATTTATTTGTTGATCATATAAAAATTTAAACTTTTATACTATGGATAATTCTGGAAACACCTTAATAGGACTTATTGCCGGCACAGCCATAGGAGTTGCCTTAGGGGTACTCTTTGCGCCTGATAAAGGAGAAGTAACAAGAAAAAAATTGGCTGACGAAGCTGCTACGGCGCAGGCCAATCTTTCTGAAACTGCCGCAGACCTGAAAGAAAGGGTTATGGACACTTTGAGCTCTGATCCGAGTGCCCTGGAAAATGGAATTGAGGGTCTAATCTCCAATGCAAGTTATAAGGCGGAAGATATTATTTCTGCTTTAGAGAAAAAGTTGGGGGAATTAAAGGTTAAAAATAGGAAATTAAAGAAATCTACTAAATGAGTATGCTAGAATCCTTAGACCAGACTTCAAATAAAGCCGTAAACCTTGGTGAAGAGTATTTAACGAAGACAAAGGAGTATTACGAGCTTAAAGTTTTCCAGCAGCTCACTGCCACTACTGTAATGTTCTGCAAAGCAGCCATATTGGGCAGCGTGGGCTTTTTGATACTAATTTTATTGATAGTTGCTGGTACTTTAGTATTGGGCAACCTAATAGGAAATATGGTTTATGCCTGTTTGGTTAGTGCAGGTATTTTATGTGCAATTGGAGCTCTTGCCTATGCCTTTAGAACTCGAATAGAAAACTTGATTATTCAGACAATGTCTAAACAATTTTTCGATTAAATGAGACAGTATAAAAATAAGGATGAAATAAATCACGCCCTAAAACGCGTGAGTCTGGAAAGGCAGATTGCCTGGGAAGAAATAAAGGGTCTTAAGGAAGATTTTAAGGAGAGTATACAACCTTATAATTGGTTTGGACCTATTTTGTCTTCAGCAAAGCAATATGGCATTCTTTATTTTATTCGTTTATTGTTTAAAAAGAAGAAATAAGAATAATTGTCATTTTAGTTTAGCTGTAGTTAGGTTTAAATCTTAGTATAAATCACTCTATAGTATTTAGCTTACGTAATTTCTTTTGGGATACCCTGGCTTATTTTGTAGTTACATTTAAAGACCCGGCCCAGAATTGAATTATTATGAAGATTTTGGTCTACGTGTTATTCTTTGATTCCTCTTTTTGACCTCCTGTAAAGAGAAAAAAGCGAATAAATGACCAAATCCGAATTCCGTGGATAAAAAATTAGGCACATACGGACAATAAAAACAGTCCTTCGTCCCATTCTACAATGATCCTTTGTTGAAAAACGATATACTTATTCGGTTTCTCTCGACCTTAATTTATTAACCTAAACCATAATGAAATGAAAAAATTAGTTCTTTGTTTACTATTATTTGTAGCTCTTTCAATTAATGCCCAGGAATCATACTGGACCTACTATAATTTTAGTGTAGAACCGCAAAATGAAGCGGCAGTATTAAAACTTGTAGAAGATTATTTTAAGGAAAATAAACAGGATGGAGTTACTGTTCGCTTTTTTGAAAACCACTTTTATGACAGTGGCAATAATTATAGCCATTCCATAGGGTTTTCTGGTTCTTTAGATGCCATGGGAAATCAATATTCCGGGACTCAAAGTGATGCATGGGATTTGTTTTTAACCAGGGTAAACCAGCTTATTAAAGATTCATTCAGCTCTTCCATGGGAACCATAATTTCAACTTATGGCGCATTGGACACGGTATATCCCATACAGAATTATATCTATCTTCATGTTAATGATACTGACACCTTTTTAACGGCCCGAAAAAAATACTTTTCAAAATTTAGTTCGGATGTCAGACTTACCGTATTAGGGAAAATTACTTCGGGGCGGTCTCCGGATGGGGAGACCCATATGGTAATTCTGGGTTATAAAGATTTTAAATCTGCCATGGGAGGCATGGATGCACTACTTTCTCAGGAGCAGGTTGAAGCCCGCCAGAAAGCCTGGAAAGAATTTGGTGAGACCAACGGGGGAGTAAAATTGATCAGGACCGGGACAAGAATCCTGTTAGGTAAATGGTAAACAACAATATTAAAAACATAGACCCCTTCTATATGAGGGGGTTTCTGTATTGTGTGAACAAATACACCAGCTCATTTCATTAAAAAACTAGTTCCGTGCTATTGTACATAAACAAGAACCAAGGTCAGAGAAATCTGATATCATTAATTTCTGACATAAAGATTTTTACAATCACAATTTGAATTGAAATAATGATAAAACTTGGTTTAAAAAACACAATTAGCCTCCTTCTTCGTCTATGGAATTTAATCCCTATTTTGAGTTATTAATTAAATTAATCAACCAAACGCATGAAAAAAATTCTAAGTTATTTCAGTGTCATTGTCTTCTTTCTGCTTCTTTCTAATTGTGGCGATAAAAAACACGATGAGGAATCAGCCGATAAAAAGGAACGCAATATGTTCGGGCACCATATTCCACGCGGATTAACTAAAAGTTCTGACAGCCTTATGCCGGGTTATGCTATGTTTTCACCTACGAATTCTCCCTTTACTTACCTTGTAAACAGAAAAGGGGAAGTAGTGCATGAATGGAAAGGAAATTACGGTGCATTTAACGCCTATCTCACGGATGATGGTTCTATTGTGATTGGCGCAAACGACCCTGATTATCCCATTTTTGGTTTTGGAGGACCTTACGGCAGGATACAAAAGATAAACTGGGAAGGAAAAATGCTATGGGATTTTGAATATGCAGATACCACGCAAATTGTACATCATGATTTTGCTGTAATGTCCAACGGTAATATTCTTGCGCTCGCTTATGAAACCTCATCCTATGAATATGCATTGGCCCTTGGAAGAAAACCAGAATATATTCCAAGATCCGGACCATGGATGGAAAAAATTATAGAAATAGAACCGCAAGGTAGTGGTGGGAGTAAAATTGTTTGGGAATGGCGTGTGGAAGACCATTTGATTCAGGATTATGATGAAGCCAAGCCCAATTATGGAAATCCGCAAGAACATCCGGAATTATTCGATTTTAATCTCAGTGATTCCATACCAGCTCGTATAACCCAGGACAGTCTGGACATTTTAAAAGCCATGGGGCGGGGTGGAAGAAACCTTACCCTTGATAATCCACATTCAGATATTTATCATTTTAACGCTATAAATTACAATGCCGAGCTGGATCAGATAGCATTTAGCTCTCCTGAATTGAGTGAAGTTTATATAATTGACCACAGTTTAACCACCGAAGAAGCGGCCGGTCACCAGGGTGGAAAAAGTGGAAAAGGAGGAGATTTACTGTACAGATGGGGTAATCCTGAAAATTACATGCAGGGCGACTCCACGGATCGAAAGCTATATTACCAGCACGATATTCGCTGGAATGAAAAAGGGAAACCCGGGGCAGGTAATCTTAGTGTCTATAATAATGGTGTCCCCATGGGACCCGATAGCCTGGATTATTCTGCTATATATGAAATAAATCCACTTTTAATGGAAGATGGTACATATGAAATGATGGCCAATAACCGTTTTGGACCAGAGGAACCGGTATGGACCTATGTCGCCAAGGATACCATCTCATTTTACGGAAGTTTTATTTCAGGGGCGCATCGTATGGAAAATGGCAATACCTTTATTAACGAAGGTCCTAAAGGCCGTTTGTTTGAAGTTACGCCAGACAGGGAAGTGGTTTGGGAATATTTAGTCCCCTATCGCGGCAACATTCATAAACCAAATGGAGATCCGACAGATATGATGCCAATGACCTATAGCACTTTCAGGGCGACTTTTATTCCAGCAGATCATCCTGCTTTGGAAGGTAAAGAACTTATACCACTGGATCCTCAACCCGAGCCATTTGTAATGCCACCACCACCACCTGAAGAGGACAAGAAAGAGTGATGTAGTGTTTTTTACAACAGCCTATTTGCAATATGCTGGCTCTATAGTTAAATAATAGTTTAATTTTGATAGCATACTATGAATGGTATTGATGTAGTAATGGTAATTGCAATAATCCTTTTCGCAAGACTGGGGATGCGGTTACTTATGGGCTATCAAAAAATGAAAAAAGGAAAAGAAAACGATTCTGACAAAGAGGATACTTAAGGGATATAATTTTCCTGCCTTTTCATGCATAGTAATATCCTCAGAAGTATCCTTCTCCAAGAGATCAAAAATTCCTAATAAGTTCTATGATCAAATTCTTTTATATATTTAGGAAATACAGGAATAGACAGTTATGACTAAACGAATAGGAATTCTTATTATCTGTTGCCTTTTTCTGAGTGCCTGCCAGATGAAAAAACCAGACCTTAATGAGGCTACAGTAAGCAGGGATTTTGATGAAATTGTGGCTGATGGAAAATTAAAGGTCCTGATTGCCTATAGTGCTACGAGCTACTTTTTGTATCGCGGGCAAACCATGGGCTATGAGTATGACTTACTAAAACGTCTTGCCAAACAATTAAACCTGGAATTGGAATTAAAGGTGTCCAGGAATCTCGATGAGATGCTGGATGAGCTAAAAAATGGTAACGTAGACCTTGTGGCACACGGCATGGCGGTTACCCAGGAAAGAAAGAAAGAGGTAGCTTTTATTGATTATTTATACCTCACCAAACAGATGTTGGTACAGAGAAAACCTGACGACTGGCGCAAACTAACTCTTGATAAAATTAATGAATCCATGATACAGGATCCCATTGCACTTATTGGCGATACGGTTAGTGTAAGAAAAAATTCTTCCTATTTTAAACGGCTACTAAATTTGTCCAAGGAAATTGGAGGTGATATAGTTATAGATACTCTCAAGGGAACCCTTTCCACAGATGAAATCATTAAACAGGTGGTAGATAAAAAAATAAAGTACACTGTCGCCGACGGGAATCTGGCAAGGATTAACGCCTCGCACTACCCTATTTTAGATGTGAGCATCCCCGTAAGTTTTTCACAGCGCATTGCATGGGCCGTGAGATCAGATTCTCCGAAATTATTAGAGAAAATCAATGACTGGATTGAAGAAGAAAAAAAGGGCTCTGATTATTATGTTATCTACAACAAATATTTTAAAAATAAAAGAAGCTTTAAGCGGCGGTCGAAAAGTGAATTTTACAGTCTTAATTCTCATCAGATCAGCCCTTATGACAAACTAATAAAAGAACATGCCAAAGAATTGGGATGGGATTGGCGACTGTTGGCTTCATTAGTTTATCAGGAATCCCAGTTTGAACCAAATGACAGTTCCTGGGCAGGTGCTAAAGGCTTAATGCAAATGATGCCATCTACTGCCAAAGAACTTGGAGTTAAGGACAGAGAAAATCCGGAGGAAAGTTTACGGGGGGGAGCGGCTTATCTGGAACAACTATCCGGGAATTTTGAGATGGTAAAGGATTCAGTGCAACGGATAAAATTTGCCATGGCTTCCTATAATTGTGGATACCAACATGTAAAAGATGCCCAAAAGCTGGCAGAATTAAACGGCCTCGACAAATACACCTGGGATGCTAATGTTGATAAAATGATACTTGCACTCAGTAATCCTCAACACTACAACAATGAGGTGGTTCAATACGGATATGTACGTGGAACGGAAACCTATGATTATGTTACAGAGATCTTTAACCGCTATAATCTGTATAGCTCTTTAGTAAACTAACCCGACATCAATAAAAACCAATTACTAAGATCGACTGCCCTTGAAGTGATTTTTGAAGTACAATCTATTCCTCGTAATGATATAAATCAGCCAATTTATAGATCAGGAAATTAATTATGTGCTCATCACTTTCCCCATTCAGGAACATTCTATAAGCAGAACCGGCCTGCTCTTCTTTAAAAAATTCCAAATCATCTGAGCCGTAATTGCTAAATGCATTCCAGGACTTAAGGCCTTCTAATATTTCCTTGTGCGCAATATATCTTCTCCTAGCAAGCTCCAGATTATTACGGAAGCTTTTATTATTGTGATTACCAATTTCTCCCTTTTGAGAATTTAATCTTAGATAGTCTTGTTGAATACGATAATCTGCTTCTTCCGCCTCTGTTATTATCTTGTAATATGCCCGGGAAATTAAAGAATTATACTTTTCCTCAAAAGAAGCATAAGTCATGGTTTCCGAATAACTGTCCCCTTCAAGAATTCCCGGATCTTCGGTGCTTGAATAATACTCTTTAGTGTCATTAGCCACAAAAAACTCATCTTTTTCCAAAGATCTGTTCCAGGCTTCGGATTTTATGGTCTCCTTCCATATCTTCCGGTATTCTCGTTCAAAATTGGTCTGTGATGAGGTACAAGCTTCAGCCAAAAGAACTAAAAGAAGAAAACGAAAACCTTGAACAACTATATGAACTCCTGCTTTTTTCATTATAGGGAAAATCCTATTTACGCAAGAGTAGATTTTTGAGAATAAATGATAAAAAAAAGGGGAAGGCTAAAAACCTTTGGCAATATAAGAAAGAATTACCGTATCTCATATTAAAATTAGGCCAAGAAGACACATAAAATAGATTACATACCCAATGCCTTAAATGATACCTGCATATCACAAAATATATCTTAGGCAAACTGCAACAATTCTAATAAGAGTAAGTTGGTTTGTCAGGCTATTTGGAGTTTTGGTTTCTTTACATAGTACATTTTCATCATGCCTTTATTTTTAACTTTCATTTTGCCTCTGTATTCGCATTCAAATTCATCTTTTATCAAATCATAGGTGTTTTCAGAGATATTAATTTTGCTGGTTTCTGAATTGGTTTCCATCCGGGCAGCAACATTTACAGTATCTCCCCAAATATCATAGGCAAATTTTTGGGTGCCTACTACTCCTGCCACCACGGGACCGGTATTAATCCCAATGCGAATTTCATAGGGCATAATATTGTCTTGATTTTTAATCTTGACTTCTTCAGTGATCCGGACTATTTCAAAAGCAGCATGCACCATTTTGATTGCATGATTTTCTTTATTCAAATGTATTCCCCCGGTACACATATAGGAATCCCCCATGGTCTTTATTTTTTCCAATCCATGTTTCTCCATAACTTTATCAAACCTCGAAAAATAGTAATCTACGCTCCTAACTAAGCTTTCCGGGCTTAAGCTTGCTGAAGAACTTGTAAAATCTTTAAAGTCTGTAAACAAGACTGTAACCGATTCAAATTTTTTGGCTACTACCTGACCCGTTTCTTTGAGTTCCTGGGCTGTTTCTTTAGGAAGGATGTTGAGCAACAGGCTATCGGACCTGTTCTTTTCTTCCTCAATAATAGTATTGGTTTCCTTTACAAAACTATAGCGCCTATAGAGAAAGAAAAGAAGTACAAAGATTAAAACCAGGGCCAGGACCGTTGCATAAATTATAATCTTTTGCCTCTTAGCCTTTAACAGCTGTATTTCGGATTCTTTCTCCAGCAGATCCACTTCTGATTGTTTTTGTCCAATTTCAAAATTCGTCCGGATAACTGCCATTTGCTGCATTTCCTTAAGGTTGTTAACGTTATCCTTGTAAATAACATAATTCTTGTAATACTTAAGGGACTCGGTGGTATTTCCCCTTTTTTCATAGATTTCAGAAAGCTGAAGATTTGCATCACTGATCTCTTTTTTAAGCCCATATCTTTGTGCCAGTTCCAGGCTTCTTTTGGCATAGCTGAGTGCAGAATTAAAATCTTTCTGTTTTAGAGAAATATCGGACAAGTATATCAAGTAGATTGTAATAGGATTATAATCCCGCTGTCCTTCCAGAATTTTAATAGCTTCCTGGAGATTTGAATTTGCCAGTTCATCTTTTCCCTGCATGGCGTATACCATTCCCATACTTCCCAAATTATAGGCAGCACCCAATGAGTTATTAATATTCTTAAAGATCTGAGCTGACTCGTCAAAATACAACTTAGCCGATTCGTATTTTTTATTGTAGAAATAGTCGTCTCCCATGTTATATAAGGCTATCGCTAACCTTGAAGAATCATTTATCTTTCTTAATAATTGAAGTCCTTTATCGTAGTAGATCTTGGCGCTGCTGGAGTTACCGGCTTTGGAATAAGTGTCTGCAAGTGATATATTCAATGCACCGATTCCTATTTCATTGTCGTCGCGTATGGCATAATTCAGACTTTGAAAATAAGATTTAAGTGCCAGGGTATAATTTCCTATATCCAAAAAAGCATTGCCCTTTTGTAAATATCCTGTGTGAAGAAAATTAAATAAAGAATCTGAAGAGACTTTTTTGATCAGTAACTCAGAATATTCAAGTTTTAATACCGGGTTTTTCTCATTAACTGCAATATTACTAAGCATAGTAGCTTCGTCTCCCTGGTATTTTCCGGATTTGTAAAGAGCGATGAGACTATCGGCCAATTTCTGATTTTGACCGGAAACAAAATGGAAAGTAAAACACAGGAAGCATATTACAAAATTGGCTTTTACCTTAAAAGACATAATTATAGATTACTAATACATGTGCATTTTTGGATCAATAGCAAATGTGCCATCTTTGCCCTTTACGGTGAAATATAAACTGTATTTTTGTACATCACCAGGTTTGCCTTTTTTAATAGTCCTATCTACTGTTCCCTTTTTGGTTTTATCTGGATCTGGTTTTAAGGTTATACGATCAAAAAAGTTTACATATTTTATATTTTGATCATCTGCACCTGGTTCGTCAATTATTGAAGTGATATTGACTTCAACCGGTTCGTCGCTGATAGAAACCGCATTCCAAATAACCAGGTCTCCCTTTCTCACATAAGTTGTAAAATCTTTGTTCGCAATGCCTTTGGGCTGATCAAAATTAGCATGCTCTTCTATACTATTTTGTTCAATTTGAGCCGTGTCCACATAAAGGGTGACTACATGCAATTGACCGCAAGCCATAAAACTCATAACTGCCAGAAAAATCAAAATTAGATTAGTTGTTTTCATAATAGTGCTGTTTTATTGATTAATCAGTAAAAATTATTCAGTATTCTGATCCGGTCTCAAATGACCTAAATTTCGGGAACTATCGTTATTACTTTTCTAACTTTAAGAGTCTTTTATCACGAGGATCAAAAACCATTTCTTAATATAATGAATTTAAGCATCTTAGTAACATTATCGCGGATGAAACTGCTCTTTTATTGTCCGAAAGTAGTATTTTTCTTATCCAAAGAATTTCTGATTTTCATACATTAAACTCTTTTCTTTCTTTCAAAAGGAATTCTGTGGGATATATCCTTATAAAGTATGCTCCTAAATTCATGCTTTATACAATTAAACTTCTATCTCATGCCCCTGAACAGCAAGTTCAATAGGGAAATCATAGGTATGGGAGCTCATAAATTCTTTAAATATTCTGGATCTGTCTTTGTCCGACTGCTCAGGGTCGTGATGGAACATTACCAAACGCCTGGCCTTGGCTCTCGAAGATAATTCTGCGGCAATTTCTATTGAACAATGACCCCACCCCACTTTGCTTTCATATTCCTCCGTGCTGTATTGGGAATCGTGCACGAGCAAATCTGCATTCTCACAGAGATCAAACCCTGAGATCCAATTATCTTCTTTATATAAATGTGGGCTACACAATATGGGTTCATGATCAGGGATATAGGCAACTGATTTGGATCCAACTTGAATTCTAAAACCGACAGTTGGGCCGGGATGACAGACAAATTTAGAAGTGATTAAAAACTTCCCAAGTTTAAATGGTTCGTTTGGCAATTCGTGTATGAACAATTTACTGGGGATATCCCGCAGCATTATTGGAAAAAGAGGAGGGGACAAGAATCTGTTCAGCCTATCTTTTAAAGGATAGGAACTGCCTCCAGGGCCCCAAATATGAATCTCTTTTTCAGGATCAAAAATGGGTTTGAAAAAACCCAAACCCTGTATATGATCCATATGTAAGTGAGTTAGCAGAATATCAATCCGGTCTGAGTTCTTATAGCTGTCAAAAGCTATATTCAAAATCCCCGTACCTGCGTCCAGTATTAGTCTTTCGTTTTTCTCTATGATTTCAATACAGGAGGTATTGCCCCCAAGCTTTCTTGTCTCTTTGGAGGAAGTGGGATATGCGCCGCGGGTTCCATGTAGTTTAATTCTCATAGCTTGAGATCATTATCCCAAAAAATAGCTAAAGCCCCGGCAAACTCTTTAGACCTTCCAATGATAGGGATGGAAGTAACAGAGATATTAAAGGATTTGCCTTCCATGTTTTTTATCCAGAAGGTCTTATGGGCGGGTTTGTGTGAGTTTATTGTCTGTACAAGCGGCATGTCGGCAGGGGGCATAGCATTTCCTTCTTCGTCATGGGCAGAAAACGCGTTACCCCAGTCTACAACTCTCATTTCCCCAGTATCCTGAAAACGCTTTCCCAGGATTTGTTCTGCGGGTTCGTTGTAAAAAACCAGCGTCCCGTCAGGGTCTACTATAAAAACAGGGACTGTCAGACAATCTGCCAATTGCCTGCTTAAAATAATTTCAATTTCGTGTGCAGACATAGGCAGACAAGTTTTGCAGGGGAACTCTCTTAAATATATAAAAAATAAATCGATTTTATTCTATAATGTACGCAAGAATAAACTGTTATTAATAGCAATGTAGCTCGGGAGAAAGGAATCTTTACCAAGATAGTAATTTCTTGCTTTTATCACTAAGTAAAAACCATAGAAAGTCTATGGTTTCAATGTGAAAGGGTTTAATATTATTTTGTAAACCAGGCAAGAATTATTGTAAGGATCTTTATCCGCTTTTTTTGTACAGAATCTTACTTTAATACTCCTATTCAATATTCGTCTTTGAGTGTTCCAAATAATTTACTGCCTATTTTCATAGGAATGTCAATATAAGGCAGCGCTGAAGATGCATAGTTCTTCTGTCTTTTAAATCTTATATGTATCTTCGAAAGATCAATATTTAAAACTAATAACAGTTCTGCACCCGGCAGAAGATTAAACACCTTTAACAAATTTAATATGGGAATGTCAAAAAATATAGTATTGCTTTTTTCTCTTATCCTTTTTCATAATTTATCCTATGGCCAAAACCAAAAATGGCAGGGAAAATTTGAACCCATTGATAACATGATTGCCCCTCCTAACAGCTACAGAGCCGCAAGTGGGGCTCCGGGAAGTGCTTATTGGCAGCAACGTGTGGATTATAAGATAAAGGCGACTTTAGATGAATCAAATAATACAATCTCAGGAGAAGAAACTATTACTTACTATAATAATTCTCCCGATGATTTAAGCTATATATGGATTCAGTTGGAGCAGAATGTAAACAGAAAAGGAAATGAAGATTTTGGTGCCTTTTATAATAATATAAAAGACTCAATTAATGCACGCCAGATGCAGTTTCTTACCAGAGCTATTGACTTTCCTGCAGGCTATTCTATTAAATATATAAAAGATGTTAATGGGAACTCTATGAAATCACTGGTTAATAACACCATGATGAAAGTATTGCTTAAAGAGCCCCTTAAGTCTGGCTCAATTTTAAATTTTTCTATTGCGTGGTCCTACCCTATTACAGACCGAAGTATGTATTTTTTGTCAAGAGAAGGTTATGAATATTTCCCTGAAGATGACAATACTGTTTACCTTATTGCGCATTGGTTTCCCAGAATGGCGGTTTACAATGATACCGAAGGCTGGCAAAATCAACAATTTCAAAGACTTGGGGAATTTGCTTTAGAATTTGGAGATTATAGTGTTGAAATAACTGTTCCTGTAGATCATATAATTGCATCAACAGGTATTTTACAAAATAGTGGTGATGTACTCACCAGGACACAACAAAGCAGATTGAATGAGGCTAGCAGATCTTTTGATAAACCTGTAATGATCATCACTAAGGATGAGGCCGAAAACAATGAGAAAACTAAATCTGTCAAACAGAAAACCTGGAAATTCAACGCTACAAACGTTCGCGACTTTGCTTTTGCATCATCTCGTAAATTTCTTTGGGATGCACAAGCTGTAAAGTTGCCAAGTAATACGGTAATGGCTATGTCGTTTTACCCTAAAGAGGGGCTGCCTGTGTGGAAGGAAGAATCTACAAAAGCCATAAAAAATGCACTTGAAGTGTATTCTGATGCTACTTTTGATTACCCTTATCCGGTAGCTATTTCAGTGAACACCTCCAATATAGGTATGGAATTCCCCATGATTAGTTTTAATGGCGGCAGACCTAAAAATGGCAAGATCAGTAATGCTGCAA
>CBDTVZ010000027.1:0-17915 GCA_965363995.1 uncultured Eudoraea sp. | reverse complement strand
AGGCCGCCGCCTTCTTTAAAAGCACTTATCATTTACTTGATAGGTGCTTTTTTTTTGACCTCATAAATCTTATTTAAACAATTATGGTATTTGATAATTTGTATGAAATACAAGTTGCAAATAAAAATATAAGGTCACATTTCTTACCATTTACATTCACCATTCCGGATATAATTTTTTATACTTTAGCAGAGTTTAAATTATAATATACATTCATGAATAAATTAATTGTCTTTGCTTTAATTTTATTGGGTACATTCTCTAAACAGAATTTAAATAAACCTATGCAAGATGTCTTGTTAACAAACCATACTGGCTATCAAGAAGCAGGATTCAAAAAAGTTGTTTTGCAAACACAACTAGAAATTGTTCCGGAATATTTTAATGTTCTTGACAAGAAAGGGAAATCGGTTTTTAAAGGAAAATTTAATAAAGGAGGAAAAATAGACAATTGGCATACAGGGTACGCATATGCAGGAAATTTTACCGAATTTAAACAACATGGGGAATATCAAATAATTACTAAATTAGGAAACCAGGTGGTAAAAAGCCGGATTTTCAACATTTCTAATTCAAGTTTTGCCCAAAAGAGTTTATCACTTCTAATTGAAGGTTTTGAATCACAACATGTTAGCGGAGAATATAACAAAAAAGATAAGACTATATCATTTTTCGGGACGAGGAATGACATAGTTGATGTAAGTGGGGGCTGGTATGATGCTTCGGGCGATAAAGCGAAGTATTTCAGTCATCTGTGTTATTCTAATTATTTAAACCCTCAACAGACCCCGCTTTTTGTTTGGAACTTGTTGCAATCAACTGAATTGTATGCCCGAAATTTAAAGAAATCCAATAAAGAAATAAAAACCCGTCTTATAAATGAAGCTAGATACGGAGCGGACTTTTTACTCAAAATGCAGGATAGAGAGGGATATTATTATCTGACTATTTTTGCGAACTGGAGTGGTGATCCTGAGAAAAGGGAAATATGCGCTTATGAGGGCCAGGATGGAAAGAGAACCGATGCCTATAAAGCCGGTTTTAGAGAAGGAGCTGGAATAGCAATTGCTGCTTTAGCAAGAGCATCAAAGGCAATAAATTCTGATAATAATAAATCACTGGAATACCTCGAATCTGCTGAAACTGGTTTTGCCCACCTTTTAGAATACAATACAGAGTATATTGATGACGGAGTAGAAAATATTATTGATGATTATTGTGCATTGCTTGCAGCTACAGAATTATTCGCAGTTACCAATAAGGAAGAATACTTGGCCCATGCCCGAACTCGAATGCTCAATCTAACGAATAGATTAAGTGAAGATGAGAACTTTAAAGACTGGTGGCGTGCAGATGACAAGGGTTATCGTCCTTTTTTTCATGGGGCAGATGCGGGTTTACCATTAATTACATTAAGTCGTTATCTTGAATTTGAAACTGAAGCTGATTCTAGAAATATGGCAATAAGGGCCATTCAAAAATCCGTTGATTTTGAGCTTAAAATTACGAAAGAAGTTTACAATCCATTTGGTTATCCAAGGCAATATATTAAAGCAGTCAACGAAAATCAGAATCGATCAACATTCTTTATCCCTCACCAAAATGAAACAGGGTATTGGTGGCAAGGAGAGAATTCACGTCTTGCTTCACTGGCAGCAGCTTTTTATTTAACTCGCACTCATATGAGTGATAAACAGAGACCAATGGCATTGGAATATGCATCAAATAATTTTGATTGGATTTTTGGTCTTAATCCATATGATGTATGCATGGTTGACGGTTTGGGCTATAACAATCCTGAATACATTGAATCTGTAAACTTAAATTTTCGGGGTGGCGTTTGTAATGGTATTACAGCTGGTTTTAGTAATGAATCCGATATAGCATTTATGCCTTTGCCACAAAATGATGATCCCGCTCAACGTTGGAGATGGTCTGAACAATGGATGCCACACGCTGCGTGGTTAATGCTTGCTGTTACTGCAGCGGAATAGACTTTTCACAAAATTAAATAATTTGAAATGACATTATTTATAATTAAAATCAAAATAAAATGAAAAAAAACTACCGAATTGTAGTCTTGATTCTAGTGACATTTTTTGTCATTTCATTTCTAACCAACATATTGGGTGCTCTAAACCCCAGTGTGTCACTAAGCTTTGGCTTAAGTGAAACTATGGCTGGTTTTTTGCCCTTTACTTTCTTTATTGCTTATGGGGTAATGTCTATTCCTTCAGGCTTTATGCTAGAAAAATATGGCGAAAAACGATTGATGATCTTTGCCTTTTTTCTTGCATTATCTGGTTCAATTCTCTTTGCATGTATTCCCACTTTCGGGGTGTTTTTAATAACGCTCTTTACCATAGGTACGGGGATGGCAATTTTGCAGGTAGTAATTAATCCCTTATTAAGAGTGGCTGGCGGAGAAGAAAATTACGCCTTTACTTCTGTACTGGCACAGCTGATATTTGGGGCGGCCTCATTTTTAAGTCCACAGGTGTATTCATGGTTGGTGACCAGTTTGGCGGACCCTCTGAAAGAAAATAATTGGTTTATAGATGTGCTGGCCAAAATCGTTCCTGCAGATATGTCCTGGGTTTCCATGTATTGGCTATTCGCAATAGCTAGTTTAATCATGGTATTTATTATAGTTTCAATTGCTTTTCCTAAAGTAGATCTAATAGATGAAGAGAAAGTTGGATCCAGGGCTACCTATTATAGTTTATTCAAAAGCAAAATTGTTATTTTATATTTCCTGGGAATATTTGCTTATGTTGGAGTAGAACAGGGCATTTCCTACTGGATGTCCAAGTTCCTGCAGATTTATCATGGATTTGATTATGAAACCACCGGAGCAGTTGCTGTTGGAAATTTTTGGGGATTTATGACCATAGGGGGAATCATAGGATTGGTTTTACTAAAAATTATGGATAGTAAGTTAGTTTTAAGGTTGTTTAGCAGCCTGGCAATAATTAGTCTGGCAATTGCCCTCTATGGAAGCGCTAATACCTCTTTATATGCATTTCAAATAAGTGGTATTTTTCTATCAGTGATGTATCCAATTATCTTGTCACTGGCCTTAAATTCTGTTAGCAAACACCATGGTTCCTTTGCAGGGATATTAATGACCGGAATTATGGGTGGAGCCGTAATGCAATTAATAATTGGGTTTATAAGTGATCTGACGTCATTGAGAACTGGTATGTTACTAAATTTTGTTGCCCTGTTATTCGTTTTTAGCATTAGTATTTGGGCGAAGCCAATCATAAAAAATAAAACTATAAGCTTCAAAAAAAGTAAAAATTGAAATGGCAAATTCAAAACCTTTAAAACTAATTGGGGTAGATCTTGGAGGAACCAAGGTCAACGTAGGATTGGTGGAAGGAAATAAAATACTCGGCAACATATTCGAGAAATTACCAAAGGATTCAAAAAGTGAATGGGATGTAATCAATATTATTATTGATTTAATTAAAATCCAAATTGGCGAACAAAAAGTGGAAGGAATAGGGATAGGTGTCCCCAGTATTGTAGACAGGGAAAAGGGTATTATTCATGAAGTTCAAAATATTCCTTCCTGGAAGGAGGTTCCTTTGGCAGATATTTTAAAAAAAGAGTTTGATTTACCAGTATTCATAGATAATGACGCCAATTGTTTTGCCTACGGAGAATTTAAATTTGGTTTGGGAACAGGGTATAAGCATCTGGTTGGACTCACATTAGGTACCGGTATGGGCTCAGGGATCATTACAAATGGACACCTGATGGGTGATGCCAATTGCGGGTCGGGGGAATTTGGGATGATTCCTTACAAGGATGGTATCATTGAGGATTATTGCAGTGGCAAGTTTTTCAAAAATTTTTATGATTCCAATGGGGAGGAATTAATGATTCTTGCTAAGAAAGGAGACAGTATGGCTATTGAAGCCTTTAAAAAATTTGGGGAACACTTGGGAAATGCTGTTAAAACCATCTTATATGCCGTAGATCCTCAGGTCATTATAGTCGGAGGTTCTGTGGTAAATTCAATGGAATTTTTTGAGACGAGTTTAGCACGTTCTATTAGTGATTTTGCCTATAAAAAAGTTCTTGAGGAGTTTGAGGTGCTATACTCTAAAACTTCCAATATTGCGCTGTTGGGAGCTGCTTCACTTTACTATGACCGTATTGGAAATAACAACTAATAAATACGTTTCTCCAGCCATTAGAATAAAATGGAAATCCAGCAAAACTTGCAGTTTTATTAAACTCTTGGTAAATCGCCTTCTCCTTTAAGCGGTAAATAAGAACTTCCCATTAAATAGGTGTCCACATGATAGGCAGCCTGTCGTCCTTCAGAGATAGCCCATACAATTAAAGATTGTCCTCTGCGCTGGTCTCCGGCAACAAAAACTCCCGGAACATTTGTCTTATAGTCTTTTATTGAAGCTTTTATATTAGTTCTAGGGTCAGCCTCCAACCCTAATTGCTCTGCAATAGTTAGTTCAGAGCCCGTAAAGCCCATAGCCAGTAATACCAGTTCACATGGCCATTCCTTTTCTGTGCCCTTAATTTCTTTTAAAACTGGTCGCTGCCCGGGAATTTTCTCCCACTCCACATTTACAGTAATCAGTCCTTTTAATTTTCCATTTTTATCCCCAATAAACTCTTTGGTTGAAATACTGAAAAACCGTTCTGCTCCTTCCTTATGTGATGAACTGGTACGCAATCTCATGGGCCAAAAAGGCCATGGCTGGTCTTCAGGTCTTTCAGCAGTAGCTTTGCCCAGTATTTCAAAATTGGTTACCGAAGCCGCTCCCTGCCTGAAGGAGGTTCCTATGCAATCAGAACCTGTATCACCTCCGCCAATAACAACTACATTTTTATCTGTAGCTTTAATTTCCTCCCCCGTGTACTTCAACCCATCAACTCTTCGATTATTTTGTCCTAGAAAATCCATGGCCTGTACGACTCCTTTTATATCTGCTCCTTTAATAGGTAAATTTCTCCGAACAGTGGCCCCGCCACATAATACGACTGCATCATAATCTTTGTGTAATACTTCGGCCTTAATATCAATTCCTATATGAACACCGCATTGAAATTCAATACCTTCTTCTTCCAAAATTTGGAGTCTTCTGTCTATAACATGTTTCTCCATTTTAAAATCAGGGATCCCATATCTTAACAGGCCACCAGGTTTTTCATCCCGTTCAAAAACTGTAACAGAATGTCCGGCCCTATTAAGTTGCTGAGCGGCTGCTAAACCGGCAGGCCCTGAGCCAACAACGGCAACTTTTTTACCCGTTCTAAATTCTGGTGGATTGGCTACAACCCACCCTTTTTGGAAAGCGGTTTCAACAATATTCTTTTCAATATTTTCAATAGAGACCGGATCTTCATTGATTCCAAGTACACAGGCTTCCTCACAAGGAGCCGGGCACAATCTTCCGGTAAACTCAGGAAAATTATTTGTTGCATGTAAAATTTCGGCAGCCTTTTCCCACTTACCTCTATACACGGCATCATTAAAATCCGGAATTAAATTACCCAGGGGACATCCACTATGGCAAAACGGAATACCGCAATCCATACATCTGGCACCCTGATTTTTGAGTTCTTTTTCCTTCATTGGGAGGGTAAACTCTTTATAATTCTGAATGCGCTCATCTACCGGAGCGTATTTCTCTACTTTTCTATCGAATTCCAAAAATCCTGTTATCTTTCCCATCTATCGATTATATTGTTTCTAATTTTTCTCTTTCCAGTCGAATTAGTGCCTGCTTGTATTCTTCGGGGAATATTTTTATAAATTTAGGAAGGCAATCTTCCCAATTCTCAAGTATTCTCTGAGCAAGTGGACTTAAAGTCGCATTGTAATGATTTTCAATTAAATCCCTAAGTTGTTTTTTGTCATTATCTTCTTCAACCGCCAGCAGGTTTAACGCCTCCATATTACACCTTTTCTCAAAAGTCTTTTTCTCATCAAATATGTAAGCGATACCTCCACTCATTCCAGCGCCAAAGTTTCTCCCAACTTCCCCGAGAATTACGGCTACCCCACCTGTCATATATTCGCATCCGTGATCTCCAATTCCTTCTACTACCGCCTGTGCTCCAGAATTCCTTACGCAAAAACGCTCACCGGCTTTTCCATTTATATAAGCTTCACCTGAAGTGGCACCATAAAGTGTTACATTTCCGGTTATGATATTATTTTCCGGTTGTAAAGTTGATTTATCCGGAACTTTTATGATCAACTTAGCGCCTGATAGTCCTTTCCCTAAATAGTCATTTGTGTTTCCATTAACCACCATCGTAAGGCCCTTGGTAGCAAAAGCCCCAAAACTTTGCCCTGCAGAACCTGTAAAATTCAGTTTCAAAGTGTTTTCCGGGAGTCCGTCAGCACCGTATATTTTGGATATTTCATTACTAATAATTGCACCTACTGCCCTGTCTGTATTGTGAATTGGAAAATCTAATGATATTTTTTCCTTTCTAAACAGCGCAGGATGTGCTTTCTCTATAATCTCGAACTCAATAGAATCATCAATATGATGATGTTGCTTTTGCGTATTGTAAAGTTTCGTATTCATAGGAACATCTATCTTATGTAGAATAGGTGTCAGGTCTATTCCTGCTGACTTATAATGATCAATTGCCGCATTTCGATCTAGTTTTTGTACCTGGCCTACCATTTCCTTAACAGAACGAAAACCTAGTTGAGCCATTATTTCTCTTAATTCCTCTGCTACAAAATACATATAGTTGACCACATGTTCCGGTTTGCCTTTAAACTTCTTTCTCAGCTCAGGATTTTGGGTTGCAATACCCACCGGGCAGGTATTTAAATGGCAAACACGCATCATTATACATCCGGAAGCCACCAGAGGAGCTGTTGCAAATCCAAATTCCTCTGCTCCTAAAAGACAAGCTATAGCTACATCCCTCCCTGTTTTTAATTGTCCATCGCATTCCAGCACTATTCTGTTTCTCAGGTCATTCAGCACCAAAGTCTGCTGAGCTTCAGCAATTCCTAACTCCCATGGAAGGCCTGCATGTTTAAGTGAGGTCAATGGAGATGCACCGGTTCCGCCGTCGAATCCGGAAATAAGAATTACATCGGCCTTAGCTTTAGAGACCCCGGCAGCAACTGTTCCTACACCGACTTCAGAGACGAGTTTCACATTAATCCTGGCCTTGCGATTAGCAGATTTAAGGTCATAAATTAATTGTGATAAATCCTCAATGGAATAGATGTCATGATGTGGTGGAGGTGAAATAAGACCTACATAGGGGGTTGAATTTCGTGTTTTAGCAATGGCGGGGTTTACCTTTGGACCCGGAAGTTGCCCTCCCTCACCAGGTTTTGCACCCTGAGCCATCTTAATCTGTATCTCCTGGGCATTTGTAAGATAATCTGAAGTGACACCAAACCTTCCCGAAGCAACTTGTTTAATTGCGCTGTTGCGCCAATCTCCGGTCTGGTTTTTATAGAATCTGTCGGCATCTTCTCCACCTTCCCCGGAATTGCTTTTACCTCCAATTCTATTCATGGCAATAGCCAGATTTTCATGCGCCTCTTTGCTAATGGAACCATAGGACATAGCACCAGTCTTAAATCTTTTAACTATTTCGGTCCAGGGTTCTACCTCTTCAATAGGAATAGGGTCATAATTTGAAAATTCAAATAAACCGCGAATGGTCATTAAATTTTTGGATTGTTCATTTACCATTTTGGCAAATTCTCTATACGTGTCTGGCTCGTTATTTCTAACAGATTTCTGAAGTTTGGCAATTGATATGGGATTGAACATATGTTTTTCCCCATCACGCCTCCAACGGTATTCACCTCCAATTTCAAGATCTAAATTAGCAGCAACATGCTGATCCTGATAGGCTTTTTTATGTCTTTTGGATATCTCTTTTTCTATTTCATACAATCCAATACCCTGAATACGCGTTGGTGTATTTGGAAAATATTTATCTACAACTTTGGTGTTAATCCCAATACATTCAAAGAGTTGAGAACCCCGGTAAGAATTTAGAGTAGATATACCAATTTTATTCATAACTTTTAAAACACCCTTTCCAATAGCCTTATTGTAGTTCTTAATGGCCTCATCAAAGGTGTATTCCGTAATATCATGTTCTTCAATTTGTTCCGCAATTATCTCATTTACCAGATAGGGATTAATTGCACTTGCTCCAAACCCGAACAACAGAGCAAAATGATGGACTTCCCTTGGCTCGGCAGATTCAATAATGATGCTTAATTCGGAACGTTTTCCCAATCGCTGAAGCCCACTATTTATATAAGAACAGGCAAGTAATGCAGGAATAGGTGCTTTGTCTTTGTCGGAGTTTCTATCAGATAAAATAATAATGTTTGTTCCCTCATCTATGGCATTCTCTGCTTCTCTTAAATTGTTTTCAAGAGCTTCCTCCAAACCATTATGTCCTCTGACAATATTGTAGAGAATAGGAATGGAAACGACTTTATAGTCAGGGCTGGCATCGTAGTTTTTAATCTTATCAAGATCTTCTTTGGAAATAACAGGATTTTGGATTTTTAACTTTCGACAACTCAATTCAGTAGTCTCAAAAATATTATGATCACTTCCCAATGTAAGTGAAATATCTGTTATTAATTCTTCGCGAATACCATCTAATGGTGGATTTGTTACCTGTGCGAAAAGCTGTTTGAAATAATTATATAAAAGCTGAGGCCGTTCAGATAATACTGCAATAGGCGTATCTGACCCCATTGAGCCTATGGGCTCTTTTGCATGTTGCCCCATTGGAAGAATAATTGTATTTATGTCCTCCAGGGTATAGCCAAATATTGCTTTTCTCTTCTCCAGAGAAGCTTCGTTTAGAAAAAGTGGACAATCGTTATATGGTATATTTTTAAGGTGAACCAAATTGGTGTCCAACCACTTTTTATAAGGATACTTCTTTGCTATTTTTTCTTTGATCTCTTCATCGTTTACGATTCTTCCGGCTTCCATATCAACCAGAAACATTTTTCCCGGTTCAAGTCGGCCGTGATATTCAATATTCTCGGGTGCTATTTCTACCACACCTGTTTCAGAAGACATAATTACATAACCGTCTTTTGTAACGGAGTACCGTGATGGTCTAAGGCCATTTCTGTCCAAAACAGCACCTATGTAACTGCCGTCTGTGAAGGGGATAGATGCAGGTCCATCCCAGGGTTCCATCACACAGGAATTGTATTCATAAAAAGCTCGCTTAGCTACTGACATTTCTTCGTTCTTTTCCCAGGCTTCGGGAACAAGCATCATCATTACTTCCGGAAGAGACCGCCCTGTCATTAGCAACAATTCTACCACCATATCCATAGATGCAGAGTCAGATTTCCCGGATAAAATTACAGGTAGAATATTTTTTATTTCTTTTCCAAACAGATCACTTTTTAATATGGCTTCCCTGGAACGCATGCGCATAACATTACCCCTTAAAGTATTGATCTCTCCATTATGACACATGTATCTGAAGGGTTGGGCAAGATCCCAGGTCGGAAAAGTATTGGTAGAAAAACGTTGATGAACCAAGGCTAATCTCGTTACCACCCTTGTATCCATTAAATCTGTAAAGTATAGCTTTATATCATTGGGCATTAATAACCCTTTGAAGATGATAATTTTTGTTGAAAGACTGGGAACATAGAAAAATTTACTTTCCGATAATTTTGAGTTTATAAGGGTATGCTCTGTTAATTTACGGGCGATATACAGTTTAAGGTTAAAATCAAAATCCTTTTGTTCCTTATTTTCTTTACCTACAAAGATTTGCTTAACATAAGGCTCTGTTTCACCGGCAATTCTTCCTGGTATAGCCTTGTTAACAGGAACATTTCGCCATCCTAATAATTGTAATCCCTGCTTTTTTATGTTTTCTTCGAAGACGGAGATGCAAAAGTCTCTTTGATTTTCCTTTTTTGGAAAGAAAACATTTCCTACAGCATAATCACCTGCTTTAGGAATTTTGAAATCACATTCATCCAGGAAGAACTGATGTGGAATATCAATCAGGATACCGGCACCATCTCCTGTCTTACCATCCGCACTGACAGCTCCCCTGTGTTCTAATTTATCAAGGATTTCGAGTGCCTTATGAATGATATCATTCGACTTTTTTCCTTTTAGGCTGCAAATAAATCCAGCACCACAGTTATCATGTTCAAATTCAGGTAGATACAAGCCTTGTCTTTTCATCATCTTTATTGCAGTATTTATTCAAAAATATCATTATTAATGAAATATATACATCATTTAATAAGATAGTGTGCAAAATATTCAACGTTTACAATAAAACGTTAAAAAATATTCAATTTGAAATATTTATGCCTCTTAAATTGAGATTATAGTAAAACGTAAGTAAATGTTTCCTGCTCAGGAGAAGGTTGGGGGGGTTGACGGGTTATAATAGTAATCATTTTAACTCCAACCCTATTTTTGGAAATATTATTGACAATAATTAACACTCTTCAAAGGAAGACCCTAAAAATCTCGGGGTATATGATTATTAATTTAAAATAAGAGGTCAATTTTTTAGTATATTTCTCGATATTACTATTTTTTGAATCTCTGTTGTTCCCTCATATATCTGGGTGATTTTAGCATCCCTCATCATTCGTTCAACATGATATTCTTTAACGAATCCATTTCCTCCAAATATTTGTACGGCCTCCACAGTAGTTTCCATGGCAATTTGTGAGGCATAAAGTTTAGCCATTGCACTTGAAGTGTCATAGTCATTACCCTGATCTTTGTCCCAGGCCGCTTTGTACACCAGATATCTGGCTGCCTGAATTTGGGTATGCATGTCTGCGAGTTTAAAGGCAATAGCCTGATGGTTAGCTATTTCCGTTCCAAATGCTCTGCGTTCTTTTGAATACTTTTTGGCAAGTTCATAAGCGCCCGCCGCTATTCCCAATGCCTGTGCTGCAATACCAATTCTTCCACCGGCAAGGGTTTTCATGGCAAATTTAAAACCAAAACCATCTTCACCGATTCTATTTTCCTTGGGAACTTTTACATCGTTGAATATTAAAGAATGCGTATCACTCCCTCGTATTCCTAATTTATTTTCTTTAGGCCCTATTTCAAATCCAGGCATACCTTTTTCAACTATCAGGGCATTTATTCCTTTGTATCCTTTTTCAATATGCGTTTGAGCAATAACCAGGTAAACTGATGCAGAATTTCCATTAGTGATCCAATTTTTTGTGCCGTTCAGAACATAATGGTCGCCTTTATCAAGAGCTGTGGTTTTTTGAGAGGTGGCATCACTACCTGCTTCGGGTTCTGAAAGGCAGAAAGCACCTATAATTTCACCTGATGCCAACTTTTTTAAATATTTTTCTTTTTGCTCCTTTGAACCAAAAGTCTCTAAACCCCAGCATACCAATGAATTATTTACTGATACAACAACAGAAGAGGATGCATCTATTTTTGAAAGCTCCTCCATGGTTAAAACATAGGACAAGGTATCTAAACCACTACCGCCATATTCTGGATCTACCATCATTCCCAAAAAACCAAGTTCTCCCATTTTCTTCACTTGTTCGGAAGGGAATTGCTGCCTCTCATCACGTTCAATTACACCGGGCAACAATTCGGCATGGGCAAAATCTCTGGCTGCCTGCTTAATCATTTCTTGTTCTTCTGTTAGTGTAAAATTCATTTTAATAGAATTTGATATTAAGCATGACAAAGATACAAGACTGATGGAAATTAAGTATGTATGTACTAGCTTATTTATAAAAGTGAAAGTCTTTGCAAAAGAGTTAATTTTTGCGACCAAGTATGATCTAAAAAGCTTTTAAAGTAGCACAATATTTTTATATTTGTCTGAGGTACACCTATTACCTAAAATATCAAATAAATTATGAGACAACACTAGCTTCATTTGGCTTACTTTTAGTTAGACTACCAATTTTAGTACACATTTTTAAATCTTGTCACATAATTAATTGATAAACAAATGAAAAAGCTATTAAAAATATATGAAAACAAACCGCCAGAGATAGTCTTTAACTGGAAGGATGCAGAAACTGAAGCTGAAGGTTGGACGGTTATAAATTCTCTTAGAGGTGGTGCAGCCGGGGGTGGAACCAGAATGCGCGAGGGTTTGGATATGAACGAAGTACTTTCCCTGGCAAAAACAATGGAAGTGAAGTTTACGGTATCCGGCCCGCCAATAGGAGGAGCAAAATCGGGTATTAATTTTAACCCTCATGATCCAAGAAAAAGAGGAGTTTTGGAAAGATGGTATGCAGCTGTTTCTCCTCTACTTAAAAGTTACTATGGAACGGGAGGAGATTTAAATGTGGATGAAATTCATGAGGTTATACCAATAACAGAGGATGTTGGCGTTTGGCACCCACAGGAAGGCGTGTTTAATGGTCATTTCAAGCCTACAGAAGCCGATAAAATAAATAGAATTGGGCAGCTGCGACTTGGGGTTATTAAGGTTTTGGAAAGTAATACCTATTCTCCTGATATTAGCAAAAAATATACTGTTGCCGATATGATAACTGGTTTTGGTGTAGCAGAAGCCATAAGGCACTACTATGATATCTTTGGAGGAACTGTCATTGGTAAGCGAGCCGTCGTACAAGGTTTTGGAAATGTAGGATCGGCGGCGGCCTTTTATTTGGCCCAAATGGGGGCTAAGATTGTAGGAATTATTGATCGTGTAGGCGGAGTTATTAATGAAGATGGTTTTTCATTCGAAGAAATAAAGACCTTCTTTTTGCATAAAAAGGGAAATACCTTAATAGCAGATGCAGATAAAATGATTCCTTTTGATGAAATGAATGAACGTATCTGGAGTTTGCCAGCGGAAATTTTTGCGCCTTGTGCCGCTTCCAGATTAATCACACAGGAACAAATTGCTGAAATGATTGATACAAACCTTGAGGTTATTTCATGTGGTGCAAATGTACCTTTTGCAGACCCTGAAATATTTTTTGGATCAATTATGGAGTATACAGATGAAAGGGTAAGTCTTATCCCTGACTTTGTTTCAAACTGTGGAATGGCCAGATTATTTGCCTATTTCATGGAGCGAAGAGTGGGCATGGATGATGAATTAATTTTTAATGATACTTCAGATACTATTCGGAAAGCAATTTTGAATATCTTTAAAGAAAATGTAACAAAAAAGAACATGAGTAAGACGGCATTTGAAATTGCCCTAAAACAACTAATCTAAAACCAACCAGTATGGAGACCATTATTATTATTGTATTCGTAGCAGGCTATTTGGCTATTACCCTTGAGCATAATCTAAAAATAGACAAATTAATTCCCGCTTTGGCCATGATGGCAATTTTATGGGCTATTATAGCATTGGCTCATATGCCTGTTTTTGAAGTTAATACAGACTTAAAGGAATTGGAGCCTTCACATATTGATGAAATGTTGTTACACCATCTGGGTAAAACCGCGGAAATTCTTGTTTTCCTTTTGGGGGCAATGACCATTGTGGAGATTATAGATTATTTTGATGGATTTGCCACTATAAAGGGCTATATACGCACAAGGAAAAAATCAAAGCTACTATGGCTTTTTTCTATTTTGGCCTTTGTTCTTTCTGCAATTATAGACAACCTTACGGCTACCATCGTTCTGGTAACTATATTGCAAAAAGTTATCAAAGAACGTGAGACAAGGCTTTGGTTTGCAGGGATGATTATAATTGCTGCTAATGCAGGAGGGGCATGGTCTCCTATTGGGGATGTTACAACAACAATGTTATGGATTGGTAATAAGGTGTCTGCACTTCAACTGATTGAACATGTACTGGTACCATCCATAGTTTGTATGGTCCTTCCCGTTCTAGTTGCATTGAGGTACAAGGCGTTTAAAGGAAATATCAATGCGGAATTGGAAGAAAAAGAGAAACCAAAATCACCATTTGGAGCTACTATGCTATATCTCGGTTTGGGTTCTATTGTTTTTGTTCCATTTTTTAAAACCATTACTCATTTACCACCCTATGTGGGGATGATGCTTTCTCTGGCTGTTGTAGCTACGTTTGCAGAAATATATACTAGTGCAAAATTTAGTATTTCCAGTGTAGATTCATCAGAAAGTCAGGAAGGATCCCACCATAGTGCTGTGCATGCTTCCTTATCAAAAATAGAACTTCCAAGTATACTTTTTTTCCTTGGGATACTTTTGGCAGTGGCCGCTCTGGAGTCCTTAGGGATGTTATTTCAATTTGCAGGTACACTGGATGCTACCGTGCCCTTCCTTGGCACTGAAGCGGCAGACGGAACTGTATCAGATTTGGTAATACTGATTTTGGGGGTTGCTTCCGCCGTTATAGACAACGTACCTTTGGTTGCTGCCAGTATGGGGATGTTCTCAATACCTTTAGATGATTCTGTCTGGCATTTTATTGCCTATTCCGCTGGAACAGGTGGTAGTATGTTAATTATTGGATCTGCAGCGGGCGTTGTTGCTATGGGAATGGAGAAAATTGATTTTTTCTGGTATTTCAAAAAAATTGCATGGCTGGCATTCATTGGTTTTATTGGTGGTGCAGCCGTATTTATACTAATTCGAAATTTAGTATTAAACGCATAATTTAATTGATAATATAGCGTTATAAGGGCAACTTTTAATAGGGAAAAATATGGTTATGTTTCAGGATCTTACTGATGAAGCGCAAGTTGGGGAACTTGTTTCAGAAGAAAAAACACTTTCAGTTATCGATCTCATCTTTAATGGGGGAGCCGGAAGTATTATAATTATTTCAGTTTTATTTGTAATGCTGGCAGTTGGATTATACATCTATTTTGAACGCTTGCTGGCAATAAAAGCAGCCTCAAAAATAGATAAGAACTTCATGAATCAAATACGGGATCATGTAATGAACGATAAACTGGAAGCTGCAAAAATATTATGTGCCCAAACAGATTCACCGGTAGCGAGATTAACAGAAAAAGGGATTTCCAGAATTGGTAAACCTTTAGATGATATCAATACAGCTATTGAGAATGCCGGAACCCTGGAGGTTTACAAATTGGAAAAAAATGTAAATGTTCTTGCTACGGTCGCAGGTGCAGGACCCATGATCGGGTTTTTAGGAACTGTTATTGGTATGATTTTAGCATTCCATCAAATGGCCAGTAGTGGCGGACAAGCGGAAATGGGCGCTTTGGCATCAGGGATATACACAGCCATGACTACCACAGTTGCCGGCCTGATTGTTGGTATTGTAGCTTATATGGGCTATAACCATCTTGTGAATCGTATAGATAAGGTAATTCATAAAATGGAGGCAAATGCCGTGGATTTTCTTGATTTACTGAACGAACCTGCTTAAGACAGCCTTATGAAAATTAAAGGAAGAAATAAGATCAGTCCGGAATTCAGCATGTCCTCAATGACGGACATTGTATTCTTGCTGCTGATTTTCTTTATGTTAACAGCTAATTCACCCAATGCGTTGGACCTGCTTTTGCCAAAGGCAAAGGGAAAATCTACAAATACTCAAAATGTTTCCGTAACGATTAATAAAAATCTGGAATATTTTGTAAACAACGAGAGAATAAACGGAGAATACATAGAAATTGAATTAAAAAAAGCACTTGAGGGCCAGGAGAAGCCGACTGTTATTCTAAGGGCTGAAGAAAGCGTGGCCATAAAGGAAGCGGTCAACGTAATGGATATTGCCAATAGGAATAGTTATAAAGTGATCCTGGCTGTGCGTCCTAATTAATGTCATTTTTAGACACGAGACACAAGAAAAAATCATTTACGCTTACAACCATTTTGTTAAGCGTGTTCCTCCTTTTACTTTTTTATATCGGTCTTACTTATATGGATCCACCCATTGAGAACGGGATAACTGTGAATTTCGGTGCTATGGAATTTGGCATGGGGGAGAAACAACCAATAAAGAAAATAAAATCCCAACCTGCAGAACCGGTGAAAGAGATAGAGAAGGAGGTGGTTGAAGAGAAACCTGCTGCACAACCGGAAGAAGTAGCCGAAGAAGACCTAACGGAAAAGGCTACTGAGAAGGTACTTACCCAGGAAAACGAAGAATCTATAAAAATTAAACAAAAGGAGGCTGCTAAGCGTGAGGCAGAAGAGGCCGCAAGAAAAGCTCAGGCCAAAGCTGAGCAAATAGCCAGGGAACAAAAGGCTGCTGAGGAAAAAGCCCAGCGAGAAAAGGAAGCTAAAACGAAAAAGCTGGATGAACTTATGGGAGGCCTTAATAAATCTGACGGTGAGGTTCAGGGCGGTGAAGGTGATGATAATACGGCAGGAGATAAAGGACAACCCGATGGAGATCCTTATGCCACAAGTTATTATGGAAGTCCCGGATCCGGATCCGGCAGTGGAACAGGCGGATATGGCCTGAATGGTCGATCTCTGGTAGGTAAGGGTAAAGTTCAACAGGAATGTAATGAGGAAGGCAGAGTAGTTGTTAAAATTACGGTCGATAGAAATGGTAAGGTTATTAATGCCACTCCGGGGGTAAAGGGCACTACCAATAGTCATCCCTGCTTAATGGAACCTGCAAAAAAGACAGCGTTTCTGCACAAATGGAATCTTGATTCCAAAGCCCCAAACCAACAGACAGGATTTGTTGTGGTTAACTTTAAACTGGGGGAATAATATTAATGACCTACAAGGAGACCCTGGATTGGATGTTCGCTCAACTTCCAATGTATCAGCAAAAGGGACCAAAAGCATATAAAGGCAAATTAAAAAATAGCCTGTCTTTGGCCGCACACCTTAAAAACCCACATCTGAATTTTAAGAGTATTCATGTGGCGGGTACTAATGGAAAAGGATCCAGCAGCCATATGTTGGCATCCGTACTCCAGGAGGCTGGTTATAAAGTTGGGCTTTATACCTCTCCCCATATGAAAGATTTCAGGGAACGGATTAAGATTAATGGGAGACCTATTAGTCAAAAGAGTGTCATAGAATTTATTGAAAAGAATAAGGCATTTCTGGAAACAAATAAACTGTCTTTTTTTGAAATGTCTGTGGGAATGGCATTTGATTATTTTTCCAGAAAGAAGGTGTCTATTGCGATAATTGAAGTGGGTCTGGGCGGACGTTTAGATGCCACGAATATTATTACTCCAGAAGCTTCACTTATTACGAATATTGGTTTAGACCATACAGATATACTGGGTCATACAATGGAATTGATATCAAGGGAAAAGGCGGGAATTATAAAGGAGGATGTTCCATTAGTAATTAGCGAATATCAGGAAGAGATTGCGCCTGTTTTTGAAGTAATTGCGAAAGCAAGAAATTCAGATCTGGTCTATGCCGATAAGGAAGACCTTAAGGACTATAGAACCTCTCTTTTCGGCAGTTATCAAAATAAGAATATTAAAGGGGTGCTGGCAACTATTAAATTACTAAAAGAGTTTAATATAAGTCAGGAGCACATTAGCCGGGGCCTTATGAAGGTGGTAGAGAATACCGGACTGTTGGGTAGGTGGCAGATTCTGCAAGAGAACCCACAAGTTATGTGTGATACGGCTCACAATAGTGAAGGCCTCACTTTGGTGCTTGAACAAGTGAAGCTGCAAAAATTTAGAACCTTACATATTGTTCTCGGTTTTGTTAAAGAGAAAAATCTGGATGTACTACTACCCTTGTTTCCTAAAAATGCGATTTATTATTTTGCCAGACCCGATATTCCAAGAGGCTTGGACGCGTTAATCTTAGATAGAAAAGCTTTAGAAATTGGTTTAGAAGGTACAATTTATGGTTCTATACCAAAAGCCTATAAAGCCGCCCTGAGCAAGGCAGATAAGGACGATTTCATCTATATTGGTGGCAGTACATTTACGGTTGCTGAAGTACTTTGATTTTTTCTTATTTTTTGTTTTAGGTAACAAAAAACTATTCTATATTTGCATC
>CBDTVZ010000026.1:0-17953 GCA_965363995.1 uncultured Eudoraea sp. | reverse complement strand
CAGTTTACCAAACCTTCAGTAGTAAGAAGACAACAAATACAGAAAGCAGAGTATATTCAGGGTCTAAGGGATCAGGAAGAAATATAATAAATAGCTTTTAGCATTTTAAATTCCCGTCGCGATAACTATCGAGACGGGATTTTTTTATGAAAATAACTAAAGGTAACTTTGTGATATGTCTTTAAATGCTTTTATATCCTATCTTACTCATGAAAAGAACTATTCACCTAATACGGTGAAGGCATACGAAAAAGATATTCAGGGATTTAAAAAATTTTGCTTTAAGGATTACGATTTGAAGCAAATAGATAAGGCAGAGTATAATTTGATAAGAGGGTGGGTAGTTCAAATGGTCACAGAGGGATTGTCCAACAGATCTGTAAACCGGAAAGTAGCTTCATTGAAGGCTTATTATAAGTTTTTATTGAAAACCGAAAACATTCAGGTTAATCCATTAGCTAAACATAAAGCCCTGAAGACTCCTACAAAAATTGAAATTCCTTTTTCTGAAACGGAAATGGAAATGCTTTTACAAGAGGTGCATTTTGAAGAGGGATTTGAAGGTAGTAGGGATAAGTTGATCATAGAATTACTATACACTACAGGAATAAGGAGGGCAGAGCTCATTAATCTTAAATTAAAGGATATTGAACTGTCTCAAAAAACGATGAAGGTATTGGGTAAAAGAAATAAGGAACGAATAGTTCCACTCTTGGACTCAACTATAAATCTGTATGAGATTTATTTGGATAAAAGAATAAAATTGGACTCTATAAAGGAAAGGGACTTTGTTTTTCTTTCCAAATCCGGGATTAAAATTTATGAAACACTTGTATATAGAATTATTAATGGGTATTTTAGTAAGGTCTCTTCCAAAGTTAAAAAGAGTCCGCATATACTTAGGCATACCTTCGCCACACACTTGCTTAATAAAGGAGCAGATTTAAATTCGGTGAAGGAATTGTTAGGTCATTCTAGTTTGGCCTCTACTCAGGTTTACACACATAATAGTATAGCTGAATTAAAAAAAGTGCATGCATCTGCTCATCCAAGGAGCAAGAAATAGTATAACGTTCTTTTCTATTGTTTAACCTAAAATATTCAACTTATGAAGGTAAATGCGCAAGCTGTGAATTTTAATGCAGATTTAAAACTTCTAGATTTTATTCAAACGCGTTTAGACAAACTAGAACTTTTTTATGATAAGATTGTCAGCTCTGATGTGCATTTAAAGGTTGAAAATACTAGTGAAAAAGAAAATAAAATTGTCGAGATCAAACTGTATATACCAAAAGATATGTTTGTAGTTAAAAAGCAATGCAAATCTTTTGAGGAGGCAATTGATTCTGCGTGCAGTTCTCTGGAGAGAAAATTGGTTAAAAAGAAGAAAAAACCAAGGTTCCAACCCTCTTTAAAATTTTTATAAAATAGTTTTGATTAAAAAAATAATTATCTACATTTGCAGTCCGTTAGAAATAGCGGACTTTTTTATGCATTAAAGGCTTTAAAAAGCCGATGTAGCTCAGCTGGCTAGAGCAGCTGATTTGTAATCAGCAGGTCGTGGGTTCGAGTCCCTCCATCGGCTCGTAAGTATTTAAAATAGCAAGGAGGGGAGATACTCAAGCGGCCAACGAGGACAGACTGTAAATCTGTTGGTTTTACCTTCGCAGGTTCGAATCCTGCTCTCCCCACAACTGGTTTTTGAGAGCGGTTTTGTGAATATTGCTTTTGGATTTCCAGGTTCAGATAAATTTAGAGCCTGGTAATAATCGCAATTCGGGACTTAGAAGATGTTCGGTAGGATTGGTGAAATATTGAAAATTAAAATTGCGGGAGTAGCTCAGTTGGTAGAGCGTCAGCCTTCCAAGCTGAATGTCGCCGGTTCGAACCCGGTCTCCCGCTCAAAGAAATTGAGTAAACGTTTCTTATTTTGATCAAGGTTAAAATTAACCTTAATATTAAAATATAAAACCTGTTGACCCACAAGCCGACGTAGCTCAGGGGTAGAGCGTTTCCTTGGTAAGGAAGAGGTCACGGGTTCAATTCCCGTCGTTGGCTCAAATAAATAAGGCATTAATTATTATACACTAATATAAACTAAGATTAAATTCATTCAAAATGGCAAAGGAAACTTTTGATCGTTCCAAACCGCACTTAAATATTGGTACTATTGGACACGTTGATCACGGTAAAACTACATTAACTGCTGCTATTACATCTGTTTTGGCAAACGCAGGATTATCTGAATTGAGAAGTTTCGATTCAATTGATAACGCTCCGGAAGAAAAGGAACGAGGTATTACAATTAATACATCACACGTTGAATACTCAACAGCGAATCGTCATTACGCACACGTAGATTGTCCTGGTCACGCGGATTATGTAAAGAACATGGTTACAGGTGCTGCACAAATGGACGGAGCAATTTTAGTGGTTGCTGCCACAGATGGTCCAATGCCTCAAACCAGAGAGCATATCCTTTTAGGTCGTCAGGTAGGTATTCCAAGAATGGTTGTTTTCATGAATAAAGTAGACATGGTTGATGATGAAGAATTACTTGAGCTTGTTGAAATGGAAATAAGAGAGCTTCTGTCTTTCTACGAGTACGATGGTGATAATGGACCAGTTATTGCCGGATCGGCTTTAGGCGCTTTAAATGGAGAGCAAAAGTGGGTAGATACAGTAATGGAATTAATGACTGCTGTTGATGAATGGATTGAATTGCCAAAAAGAGATATTGAAAAAGCTTTCTTAATGCCCGTTGAAGATGTGTTTACAATTACTGGTCGTGGTACTGTTGCAACCGGTCGTATTGAAACTGGAATAGCTAATACTGGTGATGCCGTAGATATTATTGGAATGGGTGCTGAAAAATTAGCATCTACAGTTACCGGGGTTGAGATGTTCCGTAAAATTTTGGATAGAGGAGAAGCTGGTGATAACGTAGGTATCTTATTAAGAGGTATTGAAAAATCGCAAATTAGCAGGGGAATGGTTATATGTAAGCCAGGTTCTGTTAAGCCGCATGCTAAATTTGAAGCTGAGGTATATATCCTTAAAAAAGAAGAAGGTGGTCGTCATACGCCATTCCACAATAACTATCGTCCACAATTCTATGTTAGAACAACGGATGTTACAGGAACAATAAATCTTCCAAGTGGTGTTGAAATGGTAATGCCTGGTGATAATGTAACTATTACTGTAGATCTTATCCAGCCTATCGCATTAAGCGAAGGACTTCGATTTGCTATCCGAGAGGGTGGTAGAACGGTTGGAGCCGGTCAGGTAACTAAGATTATAGATTAATCACGATATAATTTTTACACTAAGGGTGTCCCGTTTTGGCGGGATACCTTTCAGTGTAAATATAAACGGGTGTAGCTCAGTTGGTAGAGCACTGGTCTCCAAAACCAGGTGTCGGGAGTTCGAGCCTCTCCTCCCGTGCAGATCAGAAATAGGAGTGTGCAGAAAAGGAAATAAAGTTTTAGTCTGGTTTTGTGGCTGAATAATAGAATTTTAAAATTGCATTCTTAATAAGGAATAAAATAATAGGTATGTTAACTTATATAAAGGAGTCCATAGAAGAATTAAGACATAATGTAACGTTACCATCAAGGGCAGAATCGTCTAACCTTATGGTTATTGTTGCTGTGTTTTCTATATTGTTTGCTTTGGCAACTTGGGGTGTAGATACCGTATTCAGCAAACTTATACAACTTTACTTTAACACCTTAATAAATTAAGTTTGAGACCTATGTCTGAAGTATTAGAAAAGAAATGGTTTGTAGTAAGAGCTGTCAGTGGTCAGGAGAACAAGATCAAGGGCTATATAGAAAGCGAAGTGGAACGTCATGGATTTGCTGATTATCTGGAAGATGTATTGGTTCCAACTGAGAAAGTTGTGCAGATAAGAAATGGGAAAAAGATAAACAAAGAGAGGGTTTATTTTCCAGGATATATAATGATCAAAGCTAATTTGGGTGGAGAAATGATTCATATAATCCGCTCCATTACAAATGTGATTGGCTTTTTGGGTGAGACAAAGGGTGGTGATCCGGTTCCATTGAGAAAGGCCGAAGTAAACCGAATGTTAGGAAAAGTAGACGAATTAGCTATAAATACAGACAGCATTGCCATACCATTTATTATTGGAGAAACGGTTAAGGTTATAGACGGACCTTTTAATGGATTTAATGGGACGGTTGAAAAGATTAATGAGGAGAAAAGGAAATTGGAAGTAATGGTGAAAATTTTCGGCAGAAAAACACCATTGGAATTGAGTTACATGCAAGTAGAAAAAGTATAGAATATTGTTACGTATATATAAAAGTTGTGTTGCTTCCAAATTATAACACGCTTTAAATTTAATTTAAAACAATGGCAAAAGAAGTAAGTAAAGTAGTTAAACTACAAGTTAGGGGAGGTGTTGCGAATCCGTCGCCACCGGTTGGACCCGCTTTAGGTGCTGCCGGCGTTAACATCATGGAGTTCTGTAAGCAGTTTAATGCTCGTACACAGGACAAACAAGGCAAAATTCTGCCTGTTGTTATCACCGTATATAAGGACAAATCATTTGAATTTGTTGTTAAAACACCACCAGCGGCAGTGCAACTTTTGGAAGCGGCTAAGATTAAGAAAGGATCTGGCGAACCTAACCGAGTAAAATCAGGGAATGTTTCATGGGATCAGGTGAAGAACATTGCAGAGGACAAAATGATTGACCTTAATGCATTTACCGTTGAATCCGCAATGTCTATGGTAGCAGGTACTGCAAGATCTATGGGATTGAAAGTTTCAGGGAAGAGACCTTTTTAAAATCTTAAAAGCAATTTTAACATGGCAAAATTAACTAGAAAGCAAAAAGAAGCACACGCTAAAATAGAGAAAGATAAACTCTATTCCGTTGAAGAAGCTTCTGCGCTTATAAAAGAGATAACCAAAACAAAGTTTGATGCGAGCATCGATCTTGCAATTAGGTTAGGAGTAGATCCACGTAAAGCCAATCAAATGGTACGTGGTGTTGTGACATTGCCTCATGGTACCGGTAAAGATGTAAAAGTCCTTGCTTTGGTAACCCCAGATAAGGAAGCTGAAGCTAAGGAAGCTGGTGCAGACTTTGTTGGTTTGGATGAGTATTTGGATAAAATAAAAGGAGGTTGGACAGATGTAGATGTAATCATCACAATGCCAAGTGTTATGGGTAAATTAGGACCTTTAGGACGAGTTTTAGGTCCAAGAGGATTAATGCCCAATCCAAAAACAGGTACGGTAACAATGGATGTGGCTAAGGCAGTATCTGATGTTAAAGCAGGTAAAATAGATTTTAAAGTAGACAAGTCCGGTATTGTACATGCGGCCATAGGAAAGGCTTCATTTTCACCGGATAAAATAGCTGGTAACGCCCAGGAATTACTGGATACTTTAAATAAGTTGAAACCCGCTGGGGCAAAAGGTATATATATGAAAAGTATATATATGTCAAGTACTATGAGTCCTAGTCTCCAATTAGATCCTAAAGCAGTTTAACTGTAAACGTTTTAAAATCATGACAAGAGAAGAAAAAGCAACCGTTATAGAAGATTTGACGGCTCAGTTAGCTGATAATTCAACAATTTATTTGGCAGATATTTCCGGATTGGATGCCTTGGCAACCTCTTTATTAAGAAGAGCTTGTTTTAAAGCAAACATAAAATTGTCTGTAGTAAAAAATACTTTACTAGCAAAGGCAATGGAAGCCTCCGAAAAGGAATTCGGTGAATTACCTGAAACATTAAAAGGAAATACTTCTTTGATGTTTTCAGAAACTGGCAATGGACCCGCTAAGCTTATTAAAAGCTTTCGAAAAAAATCAGACAAACCTTTATTAAAAGGCGCTTTTGTAGAAGAAGCAATTTATGTTGGTGATGAGAATTTGGATACTTTGGTAAATATTAAATCCAAAGAGGAGATGATAGGCGAAATTATTGCTCTATTGCAGTCCCCGGCCAAAAATGTTATTTCTGGATTAAAATCCGGAGGTGGTAAACTGGCAGGAATCCTTAAAACATTATCTGAAAAATAATTAATACGCACTAAAAACTAGAATAATTTAAGAATTTTATTAAACGATAGAAAAATGGCAGATTTAAAAGATTTCGCAGAACAATTGGTTAACTTAACCGTAAAAGAAGTAAACGAGTTAGCTGATATATTAAAAGAAGAGTATGGCATAGAGCCTGCTGCTGCAGCTGTTTCAGTTGCTGCAGGCGGGGCCGCCGGAGGAGGTGAAGCTGAAGCCGCTGAAGAACAAACAGAATTTGATGTTATTTTAACAGCTGCTGGAGGTTCTAAATTGGCTGTGGTTAAATTGGTTAAAGAATTAACCGGACTCGGATTAAAAGATGCTAAGGATATCGTTGACAGCGCACCTAAAGCAGTAAAAGAAGGCGTGTCTAAAGACGAAGCTGAAGGAATCAAAAAATCATTGGAAGAAGCTGGAGCAGAAGTTGAGCTTAAATAATAGCAATGACCATACGGTTTTGGTTTAGGTCTTTCCGCCTGTTTGGTGGCTAGACCTAAACCCTTTTATATATAGTATATGATGTAATATACTACCCATTTTAGGTATTCACGTTCAAAATTTGTCCATTGATGTTCACAAAACAGACTGAAAGAGTAAACTTCGCATCCGCTAAGAACATTCCGAACTATCCGGATTTCTTGGACATTCAGATTAAATCATTTCAAGATTTTTTTCAACTTGAAACAAAATCTGACGAAAGGGGCAATGAGGGTTTGTACAACACCTTCATGGAAAACTTTCCAATAACTGACACAAGAAATCAATTTGTACTGGAGTTTCTTGATTACTTTATAGATCCACCCAGGTATTCCATCCAGGAGTGTATAGAAAGAGGTCTAACATATAGCGTGCCTCTAAAAGCGCGTTTAAAACTTTATTGTACCGATCCGGAGCATGAAGATTTTGAAACTATTGTTCAGGATGTTTATTTGGGTACTATACCCTATATGACACCAAGTGGAACATTCGTTATTAACGGCGCGGAACGTGTAGTTGTTTCGCAGTTGCACCGTTCTCCAGGAGTATTCTTTGGTCAATCTTTTCACGCAAATGGCACCAAACTTTATTCTGCAAGGGTAATTCCTTTTAAAGGATCCTGGATAGAATTTGCTACTGATATCAATAGCGTAATGTATGCTTACATTGACAGGAAGAAAAAATTACCGGTTACAACTTTATTTAGAGCAATAGGTTTCGAAAGAGACAAGGATATTTTGGAAATCTTTGACCTGTCTGAAGAAGTAAAGGTTTCAAAAACCGGATTGAAGAAATACTTAGGACGCAAACTTGCTGCAAGGGTTCTTAATACCTGGCACGAAGATTTTGTTGATGAAGACACGGGAGAAGTTGTTTCCATAGAGAGAAATGAAATAGTCCTGGATCGTGATACTGTTCTTGAAAAGGAACATATAGATGAAATTATTACTGCAGATGTTAAAACCATTCTGCTTCATAAAGAGAATAATGCCCAAAGTGATTATGCAATTATTCATAACACTTTGCAAAAAGATCCCACAAATTCTGAAAAAGAAGCCGTTGAACATATTTATCGTCAGCTGCGTAATGCAGAACCACCGGATGAGGAAACAGCACGTGGAATAATTGATAAATTGTTTTTCTCTGATCAACGATATAATCTGGGTGAAGTTGGTCGTTACAGAATGAATAAAAAGCTTGGTTTGGATATCGGTATGGACAAACAGGTACTTACCAAAGAAGATATCATTACTATAATCAAGTATTTAATTGAACTTATCAATTCTAAAGCAGAAATTGATGATATTGACCACCTTTCCAACAGGCGTGTTAGAACGGTTGGGGAACAATTATCATCTCAATTTGGTGTTGGTTTGGCGCGTATGGCAAGGACCATTCGTGAGCGAATGAATGTGAGGGATAATGAGGTATTTACTCCTATTGATCTGATAAATGCCAAAACACTGTCCTCTGTGATTAATTCATTTTTTGGCACTAACCAATTATCACAGTTCATGGATCAGACAAATCCTCTTGCAGAAATTACGCACAAGAGAAGATTATCAGCTCTGGGGCCAGGTGGACTTTCAAGAGAACGTGCAGGATTTGAAGTTCGTGATGTTCACTACACGCATTACGGAAGACTATGTCCTATTGAAACTCCTGAAGGACCAAATATTGGACTTATTTCATCTCTGGCGGTATTTGCCAAAGTAAATCCTATGGGATTCTTGGAGACACCATATCGCAAGGTTGATAATGGAAAAGTAGATACTAAAAATTTTGTATACCTGAGCGCGGAAGAAGAGGAAGGCATGAAAATATCTCAGGCCAATATTCCACTCAAGGACAATGGAGCGATAGACCAGGAGAAAGTTATCGCCAGAGAAGAAGGAGATTTTCCGGTTGTGGATCCTATCGAGGTCAATTATACGGATGTTGCTCCTAACCAGATTGCTTCTATTTCTGCTTCTTTAATTCCATTCCTTGAACACGATGACGCGAACAGGGCTTTGATGGGTTCTAACATGATGCGTCAGGCTGTTCCTTTATTGAAACCGCAATCTCCTATTGTTGGTACAGGATTAGAAAGACAAGTTGCATCAGACTCAAGAGTATTAATAAATGCAGAAGGTGATGGCGTAATTGAATATGTGGATGCTCAAAAGGTCACAATTAATTACAAACGTAGCGAGAATGAAAAATTGATAAGTTTTGAGGACGATTCCAAGACCTATCAATTGGTTAAATTCAGAAAAACTAACCAAGGTACCAGTATCAATCTTAAGCCAATCGTTCAAAAGGGAGATCATGTTAAAAAAGGACAGGTACTTTGCGAAGGATATGCCACAGAAGGCGGGGAATTAGCTTTAGGTAGAAATCTTAAAGTTGCCTTTATGCCTTGGAAAGGATATAACTTTGAGGATGCTATTGTAATTTCTGAAAAAGTTGTCCGCGAAGATATCTTTACTTCAATACATATAGATGAATACGCTCTTGAAGTTAGAGATACCAAATTGGGAGCTGAGGAATTAACTAATGATATTCCTAATGTTTCTGAAGAGGCAACAAAAGACCTTGATGAACATGGAATGATACGAATTGGTGCGGAAGTAAAACCCGGGGATATTCTTATTGGTAAGATTACACCAAAAGGTGAATCGGATCCTACTCCGGAAGAAAAACTACTCCGTGCTATTTTTGGAGATAAAGCAGGGGATGTTAAGGATGCTTCTTTAAAAGCTTCACCTTCGTTGCGTGGAGTAGTTATTGAAAAAAAGTTATTCTCTCGTTCTATTAAGGATAAACGCAAACGTTCAGAAGACAAGGAAGCAATAACAAGTCTGGAACTGGAATATGAGGGAAAATACCAGAACCTTCAAGAAGTGCTTGTAGATAAGTTGTTTAAACTTATAAACGGGAAGACATCTCAGGGAGTATTAAATGATCTTGGTGAAGAGGTTTTACCTAAGGGTAAAAAATATACCATGAAGATGCTTAATTCAGTGGATGATTTTGCCCATCTTGTTGGAGGTAGTTGGACCACTGATAAGGACACAAATATTTTGGTGGCCGACCTGCTACACAACTACAAGATTAAGTTGAATGATCTTCAGGGGAATCTTAGGAGAGATAAGTTCACTATATCCGTTGGGGATGAATTGCCTGCAGGTATAATGAAGCTTGCAAAAGTTTATGTTGCTAAAAAACGTAAACTTAAAGTTGGTGATAAAATGGCCGGACGCCATGGTAACAAAGGTATTGTTGCCCGTATTGTCAGACATGAAGATATGCCGTTCCTGGAAGATGGAACTCCCGTAGACATTGTATTAAATCCTTTAGGTGTACCATCTCGTATGAATATTGGTCAGATTTATGAAACTGTTCTGGGATGGGCGGGTCAAAATCTTGGCAAGAAATTCGCGACTCCAATTTTTGATGGTGCTACACTTGATGAGATTAATGAATTTACCGATGAAGCCGGGATCCCAAGATTTGGTCATACCTATCTCTATGACGGAGGAACCGGGCAACGCTTCGACCAGGCTGCGACTGTTGGGGTAATCTATATGTTAAAATTAGGGCATATGGTGGATGATAAAATGCATGCACGTTCTATTGGACCATATTCCTTGATTACACAGCAACCTTTAGGAGGTAAAGCACAATTTGGTGGTCAGCGTTTTGGAGAAATGGAAGTTTGGGCCTTAGAGGCATATGGCGCATCTGCAACCCTTCGTGAGATTTTGACTGTAAAATCTGATGATGTGATTGGACGTGCCAAAACCTATGAATCAATTGTAAAAGGCGAAACCATGCCTGAACCTGGCTTGCCAGAATCTTTCAATGTATTGATGCACGAACTTAAGGGATTAGGTTTAGACATTAGACTTGAAGAATAATAGTTTTTTTTACATATTATAAATTTACTATCACCATACTATAATGGCTAGAATAAAAGATAATACCGCAATAAAAAGGTTCAATAAAATTTCAATTGGCTTGGCTTCTCCTGAAGCAATTTTAGGAGAATCACGAGGTGAGGTTTTAAAACCTGAAACTATTAATTATAGAACTCATAAACCAGAACGTGATGGATTGTTCTGCGAACGCATTTTTGGTCCTGTAAAGGACTATGAATGTGCATGTGGAAAATACAAGCGTATCCGCTATAGAGGAATTGTTTGTGACAGATGTGGCGTTGAAGTAACTGAGAAAAAGGTTCGTCGCGACAGGGTAGGACATATAAATTTAGTTGTACCGGTTGCTCATATTTGGTATTTCCGTTCCTTGCCAAACAAAATTGGCTACCTCTTGGGATTGCCTTCCAAGAAACTGGATATGATTATTTATTACGAGCGTTATGTGGTAATTCAACCGGGTATAGCTCAAGGACCTGAGGGAGAGGAGATTCATAAATTAGACTTTCTAACTGAAGAAGAATATTTGAGTATTCTTGATACTATCCCGCCGGAAAATCAGTATTTGGAAGATAAGGATCCCAACAAATTTATTGCCAAGATGGGAGCAGAATGCCTTATCGATTTGCTGGCACGAATTGATCTGAAACAACTATCCTATGATTTAAGGCATAAAGCCAATACCGAGACCTCTAAACAACGTAAAACAGAAGCCTTAAAAAGACTTCAGGTTGTTGAAGCATTAAGAGAATCTCAGGAGAACAGGGATAACAAACCAGAATGGATGATCATGAAGGTAGTTCCCGTTATTCCACCGGAGTTACGTCCACTGGTTCCTTTAGATGGAGGCCGATTCGCGACTTCTGATTTAAATGATCTTTACAGGCGTGTAATTATAAGGAACAATCGTTTAAAGCGATTAATGGAGATAAAAGCACCTGAAGTAATCTTAAGAAATGAGAAACGAATGCTTCAGGAATCAGTTGATTCTCTTTTTGATAATACGCGTAAGGCTTCAGCAGTGAAAACTGAATCGAACAGACCGCTTAAATCTCTTTCGGATTCCTTGAAAGGAAAACAAGGACGTTTTCGTCAAAACTTATTGGGTAAAAGGGTAGATTATTCTGCCCGTTCCGTGATTGTTGTCGGACCTGAAATGAACTTATATGAATGTGGTCTTCCAAAAGATATGGCTGCAGAACTATACAAGCCTTTTGTGATCAGAAAACTGATCGAAAGGGGTATTGTTAAAACTGTTAAGTCGGCCAAAAAGATAATTGATAAAAAAGAACCGGTAGTTTGGGACATTTTAGAAAATGTTTTAAAAGGACACCCGGTCTTACTCAACCGGGCCCCTACCTTACACAGATTGGGGATTCAGGCATTTCAACCCAAATTAATAGAAGGTAAGGCAATTCGTTTGCACCCTCTTGTTTGTACTGCCTTTAATGCGGATTTTGATGGTGATCAAATGGCTGTACATTTGCCTTTGGGCCCTGAAGCTATATTGGAATCCCAACTTTTGATGTTGGCTTCTCACAATATATTAAATCCGGCCAATGGCTCTCCTATTACGGTACCTTCTCAGGATATGGTTCTTGGGTTATATTACATGACCAAGGAACGCAAATCTACCAAAGAAGTTCCTGTTAAGGGTGAAGGCTTAATTTTTTACTCCTACGAAGAGGTAGTAATCGCATTTAATGAAGGGAAAGTAGAACTGAATGCCGCGATTAAAGTGAGAGCAAAAGACTTTAACGAGGAAGGGGAATTAGTAAATCAGATTATTGCTACTACTGTTGGTAGAGTACTTTTTAATATGGTTGTACCGGAAGAAGCCGGATATGTTAACGAAGTTTTAAACAAAAAGTCTTTACGTGATATTATAGGAAGGATTCTTGCAGTTACAGATGTACCCACAACAGCAGCGTTTCTTGATTTGATTAAAACCATGGGTTATGATTTTGCTTTTAAAGGAGGATTGTCATTTAGTCTTGGAGATATTATTATTCCACAGGAGAAGCACAGCATGATTGCTGAAGCCAATGAACAGGTAGATGGAATTATGGCGAATTATAATATGGGTCTTATCACAAACAACGAACGATATAATCAGGTGATCGATGTCTGGACTTCAACAAATGCCATGTTAACAGAGTTGGCAATGAAGCGTATCCGGGAAGATCAACAAGGATTTAATTCGGTGTATATGATGTTGGATTCTGGAGCAAGGGGTTCAAAGGAACAGATTAGACAGCTAACAGGTATGCGTGGTTTAATGGCTAAGCCTAAGAAATCTACTGCAGGTGGAGGTGAGATTATAGAAAACCCAATTCTATCTAACTTTAAAGAAGGATTGTCTATTTTGGAATACTTTATTTCTACTCACGGTGCTCGTAAAGGACTTGCAGATACTGCTCTTAAAACGGCCGATGCAGGATATCTTACAAGACGATTAGTGGATGTTTCTCAGGATGTCATCGTTAATATAGATGATTGTGGAACCCTTAGAGGAATAAAGGTTGAATCTTTAAAGAAAAACGAAGAAGTAGTAGAAACCTTAGGGGAACGAATTTTAGGAAGAGTCTCTTTACATGATGTTTATAATCCGTTAACTGAAGAACTGCTATTAACTGCCGGACAACAGATTCTGGAATCTGATGTAAAGAAAGTGAAGGCGTCACCTATTGAAAAAGTTGAAGTACGTTCGGCACTCACTTGTGAGGCTGCAAAGGGTATATGTGCCAAGTGTTATGGTAGAAACCTTTCAACGAACAAAATGGTACAGCGGGGTGAAGCGGTTGGTGTTGTGGCCGCACAATCTATTGGTGAGCCTGGAACGCAGCTAACTTTGCGTACTTTCCATGTTGGGGGTATTGCAGGTAACATTTCCGAGGAAAGTAAACTTGAAGCCAAATTTGGTGGTATTGCAGAGATTGAAGACTTGAGAATTGTTAAAGGTGAGAATTCTGAAGGGAAAGCGGTCAATATTGTAATTTCAAGAACTTCTGAAATTAAAATTGTTGATGCTACGACTGGAATTACACTTAGTACCAATAATATTCCCTATGGTTCCCAGATCTTTGTTAAAAATGGCAGTAAGATTAAAAAGGCAGATGTAATTTGCCAATGGGATCCTTACAACGGAGTTATAGTTTCAGAATTCGCCGGTAAAATAGCTTATGAGAATATTGAACAGGGAATTACCTATCAGGTTGAGATTGATGAACAAACCGGATTTCAGGAAAAAGTTATTTCAGAATCCAGAAACAAGAAACTGATTCCTACCTTATTGATTAAAAATTCAAAGGATGAAGTTTTGCGTTCGTATAACCTTCCTGTTGGTTCCCATTTAATGATAGATGATGGTGAGAAGATTAAAGAAGGTAAAATCTTGGTAAAAATTCCTCGTAAATCAGCTAAATCTGGTGATATTACAGGTGGTTTACCAAGGGTTACTGAACTATTTGAAGCTCGTAATCCATCCAATCCTGCCGTTGTATCTGCAATAGATGGAGTAGTTTCATTCGGTAAGATAAAGAGAGGTAATAGAGAGATTATTATTGAATCCAAACTTGGTGAGATAAAGAAATATTTGGTAAAACTTTCAAACCAGATTTTGGTTCAGGAAAATGATTATGTTCGGGCTGGGATGGCTTTATCTGACGGATCAATTACCCCGGAAGATATCCTTGCAATTAAAGGACCTTCAGCTGTACAACAGTATCTTGTAAATGAAGTACAGGAAGTTTACAGACTCCAGGGAGTAAAAATTAATGACAAACACTTTGAAGTTGTAGTGCGACAGATGATGCGTAAAGTTCGTGTTCAGGATTCGGGCGATACTACATTCCTTGAAAATCAGCTGGTACACAAAGACGATTTTATCAGGGAAAATGATGAAATCTTTGGTAAGAAAGTGGTTGAAGAAGAAGGAGATTCAGAAAACTTCAAAGCAGGCCAGATAATTACACCTCGTGAATTGAGAGATGAGAATTCAATCTTGAAACGTGCGGATAAGAATTTGGTGACTGCACGGGATGCTGTTTCAGCGACAGCTACGCCAATTCTGCAGGGTATCACAAGGGCTTCGTTACAAACAAAGTCATTTATTTCTGCGGCATCGTTCCAGGAAACAACAAAGGTCTTGAATGAAGCGGCAGTAAGTGGTAAAATTGATTACCTGGAAGGATTGAAGGAGAATGTTATTGTAGGTCATAAAATTCCTGCCGGGACTGGCATGAGAGATTATGAAAATATAATCGTAGGTTCAAAAGAGGAATACGATGAAATTATGGCTCGCAAAGAAGAATTAAAATTTTAAAATCATTAACCCTCAATTTTCTAATTGAGGGTTTTTGTTTGTGATATTGGATTATTATTTTTTGAAGCGAAGAATGGAAGAAAAAAATCAGAAACAACAACAGATAAATATTGAGCTGGATGAAAAAATAGCCGAAGGAATCTATTCCAATTTGGCCATAATAAATCATTCTGTTTCAGAGTTTGTTGTCGACTTTATAAGCATGATGCCAGGAGCACCAAAAGCGAAGGTAAAAAGTAGAATTGTACTTACTCCTCAACATGCAAAGAAATTTTTGAAAGCGCTTAATGATAATGTAAGTCGTTTTGAAAAGGCTCACGGGAAAATCAAAGATTACGAGCAACCTCCAATTCCGTTAAATTTCGGTCCTACTGGAGAGGCTTAATTAAAAACCCATGAACTATTCATGGGTTTTTAATTTTTGGTTCGTACTATACCCTAATTATTCAAACTCTGAAGTAAAATGCAGTTTTACAGTGGGATATTTCTGTTGAGTCATTTGTAATGAAAAATGAGAATCTGCCAAAAACACTAATTGTCCGCGCTTATCCTTGGCCAGAAATTTCTGTTTTACTCTTATAAATTCTTTAAACTCATCATTATTAGGATCTTCGGGATCAACCCAGCAGGCTTTGTGAACAGGAAAATTTTCATAGGTACATTTTGCACCATACTCATGTTCTAATCTGTATTGAATTACTTCGTATTGCAAGGCGCCTACAGTACCTATAACTTTTCTACCATTAAGTTCCAATGTAAATAACTGAGCTACGCCCTCATCCATTAACTGGTCAATTCCTTTATTTAACTGCTTGGATTTCATCGGATCTGCATTGTTGATATATCTGAAATGTTCAGGAGAAAAGTTGGGAATACCTTTATAATGCAAAATTTCACCCTCCGTTAATGTATCACCAATTTTAAAATTACCCGTGTCATGCAATCCCACAATATCGCCAGGATAGGATATATCTACAATTTCCTTTTTTTCTGCAAAAAATGCATTGGGACTTGAAAATTTTAATTTCTTATTATGTCTTACATGTAAATAGGGTTTGTTGCGTTCAAATGTTCCTGAAACAATTTTTACAAATGCCAAACGATCTCTGTGTTTGGGATCCATGTTGGCATGGATTTTAAACACAAAACCGGAAAGTTCATTTTCATTTGCTAGAACCAGACGTTCTTCGGCCATCTTTGATCTGGGATATGGAGCTATTTCTATAAAACAATCAAGTAGTTCTTTTACTCCAAAATTATTCAATGCAGAACCAAAAAAGACTGGCTGAAGCGTACCTTCCAAATACTTTTGTTTGTCAAAAGGAGGATATACCCCGCTTACCAACTCCATATTCTCTCTTAAAGTTTCAGCTGCCCCCGATCCAATAATGTTCTCTAATTCTGGGCTCGTTATATCATCAAATTCAATTATGTCTGAGATATTTTTTTTACTATCTCCACTGAAAAGATTAATATTTTTCTCATAAATATTATAAATACCCTTAAAATCGTAGCCCATACCAATGGGAAAACTTAAAGGTGTAACGGTTAATCCCAATTCCTGTTCTAATTCATCCAAAAGGTCAAAAGCGTCCTTTCCTTCTCTATCGAGTTTGTTAATGAATACGATCATGGGAATATTTCTCATCCTGCAGACCTCTACCAATTTTTTAGTCTGTTCTTCCACACCCTTAGCAACATCAATAACAACAATTACACTATCTACTGCTGTTAGGGTTCTAAAAGTGTCTTCCGCAAAGTCCTTATGGCCTGGAGTATCAAGAATATTTATCTTTTTATCCTTATACAAGAATGCAAGCACTGAGGTAGCCACTGAAATTCCACGCTGACGTTCAATTTCCATAAAATCGCTGGTTGCCGCTTTTTTTATCTTATTATTTTTAACAGCTCCGGCTTCTTGTATTGCGCCTCCAAATAAGAGTAACTTTTCCGTTAGTGTAGTTTTCCCGGCATCAGGATGGGAAATAATACCAAAGGTTCTTCTTCTTTCTATTTCTTTTGAAAAATTCACAGCAAAAATTTGAGCAAAAATAAGGCAAATAATAGAGCTCTGGGAGAATAGAATGATTTTTTTAAAATGATACTCATTGCACTTATTAGTCTGTATTCAATGAATTTAAGATTAGTAATCTATTAGATTTAATGGGTTATTATCGATTAACGGCTTGTAATCTTCGTTTTATGAATTTTTGAAATTTTTTAATAACTTTTTGTCACAGACTTTATCAAAATAGAATTAAGATTTTGGACGTTTAACGAGTTTTGTGGTCTTTTAAAGATATTTGTTAACTTAAGTTTTCAAATGGATTTGATGCTAGAGAATTTAACTATATATTGCAAAGATATATTTGAGAAGCCCTATCTCTTACTTAGTATTTTCCTACACAGCCATGGTGATATGTTTAATTGAAAACTATCATTTATGGAAAAGATTACCCCAACAAAAACACGAGATAAAGCGACTTTTGGCTTTACCTTGATAACTGCAATTCTAGTTTTTGTTCTTTCTTCTTCTTTTGACACCATTCCGGTAGAGTTGGCTTTAATGACCACCTATACTGAGACTGATACGGATAATGATGGCGTAAAGGATATTACAGATATTGACGATGACAACGACGGACTTATAGATTCAATAGAAGATAAAAACCCAGATGGGGATAATAATCCATTAACATATCCTACGGACACTGATAATGATGGGGTTCCCAATCACCTGGATGTCGATTCAGATAATGATGGAATTATTGACAATGTAGAAGCGCAACCGACATACGGTTATATCGCCCCAAGCGGGATTGATTATGATGGCAACGGACTGGATGATAATTATGAAGAAACCCCGGGCAGTTGTGGGGGACTAGTGCCCATAGATTCAGATTTAGACAGTTATCCTGATTATTTGGATATTGATAGTGATAACGATGGGATATTAGACAATGTAGAAGCTCAAACTACTGCAGATTTTCAGGCACCCTGTGGCATGGATTCCGACGGTAACGGTCTGGATGACCATTATGAGAAGACCCCCGGAAGTTGTGGTGGATTAATACCTGTAAATACAGATGGAGATTCCCAACCAGACTTCAGAGATATAGACTCAGATAATGATGGTATATTGGATAATGTGGAAGCTCAGGAAACGGCTTA
>CBDTVZ010000025.1:0-18047 GCA_965363995.1 uncultured Eudoraea sp. | reverse complement strand
TTGCGCCGGGACAACCTTTCAGTTATCGTTTCATGGATGAATCTTTCAATACCACTTTTGAGGCTGAACAAAGATTGGGTAAAATTTTTATAGTATTTACCGTATTATCTATATTAATTGCCTGTTTAGGTTTATTTGGCTTAGCAGCATTTAATGCGCAAAAGCGCACTAAAGAAATCGGAATTCGAAAGGTGCTGGGTGCAAGCGTCGGCCAAATAACCTATCGTCTGACCGCCGACTTCCTGAAAATGGTAGGCATTGCAGTTCTAATTGCGATACCGATAGGTTGGTTTGCGATGAACAAATGGTTAGAGGATTTTTCATACCGGATAGAAATTGGCTGGTGGGTTTTTGTTTTGGCTGCTTTTATAGCTGTCGCCATCGCGATCATTACAGTAAGTTACCAGAGTATTAAAGCAGCTATTGTAAACCCTGTAAAAAGTTTAAGAACCGAATAATCCCGCTACGATCGGGAATCAAAAAAACGAGAACCATGTTTAAAAACTATTTGAAAATCGCTTGGCGGAACTTACTAAAAGACAAACAGCAGACAATTATCAATTTGCTGAGCCTAACCATTGGTACGGTAAGTTGTCTTGCCATTCTCTTATTTGTTTTTGACCAAATTGGTTACGACCAACATCATGATAACGCTGATTCTATTTATCGTGTAAGGATGATAACTGATGGCAGCGGAGCAAGTATCGAAACGATTAATGCCGCTACTACAGGGCCGCCAATAGCCTTTGCTTTGAAAGAAGATTTCCCAGAAGTGGAGCAGGTAACGCGGGTAATAAATATCGATTTATTCAATATCGATATGCTAAAAGCTTCTGGATCTGAAGAAGGTCTGTACGAGCCAAGGGCTTATTTGGCCGATTCTACCTTTTTTGAGGTGTTCAATTATAAATTATTGGAAGGCAATTCGAAATCGTTGAATGAGCCTAGTACACTAGTTCTCTCATCTAATTTGGCTAAAAAATTATTTGGCAAGGAGAATGCGATGGATAAAGTGGTGGAGATTTCAGGATTCAGTGGAGAACCTAATAAATTGACCGTTAAAGGGGTTTTTGATGAGAATACAGGAAAATCACATTTAAATCCGAATTACATTATAAGCATGAATACGCCAGGTCTTGGGGCGTATGTAAGGGGGGTTACTGATTATGTAACGAACACTTTTATTTACACATATGCTAAATTAAAACCAAGCACAAATGCACAGGGATTACAACAAAAACTGCCTGAATTTTTGAAATCCCGTGCAGGAACACAACTTGAACAAAGAGGGATTAAGAGGCAACTACTACTCCAAAAAGTTACAGATATCCATTTGCATTCAACAGGAATCACTTCTCAAATCGATAAGGTTTCTGATATTCAGTACCTCTATTTGTTATCGATCTTGGCGCTGTTTATCCAATTGATAGCCTGTATCAACTTCATTAATCTCAGTACTGCTAGGGCTAATAAAAGAGGTAGGGAAATAGGCATTCGTAAGGTAATTGGGGCCGAAAAAAGCGCATTGGTTTTTCAGTTTTTAGGAGAATCCTTACTGTTATCTTTCTTTGCAGTACTGATAAGTATTCCAATAACCATAGCACTACTACCCTTTATCAATGAGCTTGCGGAAAGTAGTCTTACCTATCTCGACTTATTAAATAGCGGTATTATTTTTTCATTGATCTTACTTGGTTTGTTCACGGGGTTGCTTGCTGGTATCTACCCGGCCCTAGTATTGTCATCGGTTAAAACTGTCTCAGTTTTAAAGAATGTGATTACCAAAGATTCTAAAAGCGGCAACTTTCGTAGGGCATTGGTAGTTTTCCAATTTGTGCTGTCTATTGCTTTGATTAGCGTTGTGATCATCATTTGGCAACAATTCAATTATACCCAAGAAAAGAATTTAGGGTATAATAAGGAGAATTTGATTTCGCTGGAGTTGAATACTGAAAGTGCTAGAACTAATTTCTACCCTTTAAAGTCGCAATACGTGAATATTCCGGGAGTAAAATCCATAACCGGAAATTGGGTTTCTCCTTCAGAAGAAATCAATTATCAATTAGACTTATATCTTCCGGGTAAGAGTGCCGAAGAACATATTGAAGGTAATTTGAATTGGATAAGTGAAGATTATACAAAAACCGCCGGTATTACCTTGCTCGATGGCAGGGGATTAAGACAAAACGACAGCACGCAAGTGCTGGTAAACGAAGCTACTTTAAAAGTTATGGGTATTCAAAAGGAAAGGGCTATTGGGTCAAAAATTTTATCGGCCAGCGATGATGGAGACCGTGAATTTGAAATTGTCGGCGTGGTTAGTGATTTTCATTATGCGTCTTTTATGGAGGCTATTGCCCCGCTAATCCTCCAAAGAATTGCAGCACCTCGAAGAATGTTGATTCGATTAGATACGGACAGCATAGAGGATATCTTGGCAAAAATGCAACAGATTTGGAAATCTACTGTGGTCAGTACTCCCTTTACGTATTCTTTTGTCGATAAAGGCGTTGAAAGGCTCTATACAGAGGAAAAGCGAATAGGAAAAATCGCTGCCTTTTTTACTATTCTTGCTCTTCTCATCAGTGCGCTAGGCCTTTTCGGTTTGGTTTCTTATACTGCCGAACAAAAGAAAAAAGAAATCGGTATTAGAAAAGTACTCGGTGCCAGTATCAAATCCGTGGTGCAATTATTGACCAAAGATTTCATTAGGCTATTAGGAGTCGCTTTTGTAATTGCATCCCCGATTGCCTATTATGTGATGCAACGCTGGTTGGAGGATTTCACCTATCACATCGATATTCAATGGTGGGTGTTCGTCATGGCGGGAGGCTTTGCATTGGTCATAACTTTGTTTACCGTTGGCTTTCAATCCATTAAATCCGCGTTGGCAAACCCTGTAAAAAGTTTAAGAACTGAGTAAGTATAAAGTCATGCTAAAAAATCTTTTAAAAATAGCATTCAGAAACATCTGGAAAAACAAGATTTTTTCCTTACTAAACATTTTTGGCCTATCCGTCGGCTTAAGTGCTTCCTTTGTCATCGGGGCCATCATTTACTATGATTTGACATTTGATAAATTCCATGAAGATGGAGACCTTATTTATAGGGTTACCACAGAGTTCACATCACCGGAGGGTAATTTCTATAATCCCGGTGTTTCGGTCCCGTTGGCACAAACCGTTGAAGAAGAAGTTCCCGGGGTTCATATTGTAAGTCCTTTTTATACCAATGCCCCCTATAGGGTCCAGATCAAGGAAACAGAAAAAGTGTTTATAGAACCTGAAAACGTAATCTATTGCGATAGCAATTATTTTCAAATTTTTGATTACCAATGGTTGGCCGGAGACGAAAAAGCTGTCTTAAGCCGGCCAAAAGAGGTCGTTCTGAGTGCAAAAAGAGCAAAACAATATTTTCCTGATCTGGCCCCGAACGAGATTGTAGGGAAGACGCTCGTCTATAATGATTCCATACCGATCAATATAACAGGTGTTATCGAAAGATTTAAAGATCGTAGCGACCTAATTTTTGAGGAATTCATATCCATAAAGACTCTTGGCACCAATGGCGCAAAAAATTTGATGGGCGATGACGGATGGAACAGTACGAACAGTTCCTCCCAGTTATTTTTAAAAGTGAAAAAGAATGCGGATATAGCATCCTTGGGAAAGCACTTGAGCGATTTGGCCAATGAGCATCAAGATAAGGAAACCGCCGCATTCGGACAGGGAAGGGATTTTTATTTACAGCCCTTGTCTGACCTTCATTTTAATCCCGATTACGGAACTTTTGACTACAGCAGAGATCAAGCCAGTAAATCCGTTTTGATTGGTCTGGCCTTTATCGCCCTGTTCCTTTTGCTTTTGGGCTGTATCAATTTTGTCAACCTGAATACCGCACAGGCCACTCAACGTGCTAAGGAAATAGGTATCAGAAAGACGTTGGGTAGTTCCAAAAAACAACTGATTTTTCAATTTTTGGGCGAGACCTTGCTATTGACCATGGCAGCCGTAATCATATCGCTGTTCTTTTCGTCTTGGTTACTTGGGTTATTTACAGACTTTGTACCGCAAGGCGTTAATTTTGCACTTTTTAAAAGTCCTGCACTTACTGTTTCCGTTATCGTCCTAATGTTGGTCTTAACCCTCTTATCAGGATTTTACCCTGCATTGGTGCTGTCGCATTTTAAACCTGTATCGGTATTGAAGAATCAAATTTTACCCGGAAATGACAAAGGTTCTCTAAGAAAATATTTGACGGTCTTTCAATTTACCATCGCCCAGATCTTCATCATCGCTACCTTTTTGGTAGGCAAGCAGATCAATTTTTTGATGACCAAGGACATGGGCTTTAAGACCGATGCCATCGCCTATATGCGAACTCCATTCTATGACCTTTCAATGGACAAAAAACTTCGTTTTATAGATGGGATAAGGATGATTCCAGAACTTAAGAAAATCACCTTGAGCGGCAATCCGCCGGCATCAAGAAATACGCATTCTATGGGCGTTGTGTATAGGGATGGGGAAAAGGAAGTCAGATCGAATCTGCAATTGCTCTATGGCGATTCGGAATATCAGAATCTTTACAACCTGAAACTATTGGCCGGCCGTATGCCCCTCAACGATACCATTCGTGAATATGTCATCAACAAGACCTTTCTGAAACAACTGGGATTCAAGGCACCACAAGAGGCGGTAGGTAAACTATTGGGCGAAGGTAAGGATGCCTATCCCATCGTTGGCGTGATGGAAGATTTTTACCAACGTTCCCTAAGAACGGGTATCAAACCTTTGGCACTAGTCGGCGATTGGAATCGGGACGACTATGCACAATTTAATACAGTGCATCTTTCATTTGATGTAGATGCTAATGGTGATTGGACACAAAACATTTCAAAAATAGAAGCGGCTTGGAAAAACGTATATCCCGACTACGATTTTGAGCCCAAATTCATGGATGATACTATCAAGCAATTTTATGAACAAGAGCGCAAAACCTCTGTTTTATTAAACTGGGCGACGGGCCTTGCTATTTTAATAAGCTGTCTTGGTTTGTTGGGTCTCGTCATCCACACCACTGAACGCCGTACCAAGGAAATCGGGATTCGAAAAGTATTGGGTGCATCATTGGCGCAGTTGAACCTGTTGCTCTGTAAGGAATTTTTGATTCTGGTTGGCATCGCCTTTGCCATCGCCGTGCCCATCGCCTGGTGGGGCCTCAGCAATTGGTTGCAGGATTTTGCCTATAAAACGGAACTCAGTTGGTGGATTTTCTTGTTAAGTGGAGTCTCCATGCTGTTGATTGCTTTGATTATTATAAGTATTAGAACAATTGCGGCTTCGAATAGAAACCCGGTAAAAAGTTTGCGAACCGAGTAAAAGTCCCTTCCCTAACTCCCCCGTGGGGGATTGGGAGGGTGACTTTTCAGGCAGAATCGTTGATTGAATAACGAGATTAAGAAAAATCTTAAAGGTTAGTAAAAAGAACAACAAGTTTAAAAAAAGAGAACACATGACATCCATCAAATCATACCTAAGACATCTTTTAAAGAATAAACTTTATGCTGTTGTAACAATTATGGGATTTGCCATTTCTTTGACTTTTATTTTGTTGTTGAGCGTTTATATCGGAAATGAAACATCGGTCGATGATTTTCATGTGAATGGAGATCGTATCTATCGTATAGAAAACGAATCTGTTGACTTTTCACCGCCCATTGCGGTGGATCTTAAGAACAGCATTCCCGAAATCGAAGATTTTAGCAGGACTTTGGAAAGCGATGGTAGGGTAAATATTTCTGGTGGACAAAAATTAAAAATCAACTATTTAGGCGTTGATACCGCGTTCTTCAATATTTTCTCATTTCCACTTTTAAAAGGAAAATCGAAAGAGGTGCTTCAGATGGCTAATAGCATCGTACTATCAAAATCGATGGCGATTAAATTGTTCGGCTCCGACGATGCCATGGGTAAATCGGTATTCATTGATGGCGAGAATAAATTTATAGTTACCGGGATTATGGATAACTTTCCTGAAAATACGCACTTTGTTCAACAAGATGCCATACTGAACATACAGGCTTTTACCGATTTATGGGGCCTGCAAAAAAGTCTATTAGAGGAATATGGTTTTGCTTCCTTGAGCATCTATTTTTTGGAAAAGGTAAACGCAGACCTCCCCTCAAAAACGCCTGAAATACTTAAGAAATTTAAAAATGATTATTGGCTATATTCCGAAGGCTGGGCCAACATTGTGGAATTTACCCCACTAAAAGACCTTTATTTTAGTCCGAAAGTTGGCAATGGTACTAAAAGCAACAGCAAAACTTTAATCGCCGTACTATCAATAATTGTGCTGCTCATATTATTGCTCGCGGTTGGCAATTACGTGAATTTGACAATTGCCCAAGCCACCTTTCGCGGTAAGGAAGTGGCCATAAAAAAACTGTTAGGAGGTTCTAAAAAACAATTGTTTTTTCAATTTATTAGGGAATCTGTTCTGCTATGTATGGTAGCTGTCTTGTTGGCCTTAGTTTTGGCAAAATTGATAGAGCCTATTTTCGATTCGTTGTTGAATACACATTTGAATTTAAACGAAAAGGCAAACGTTGTAAATCTGACGGTCCTAATTGGAACTTTCACTTTGATTGGATTGTTTTCAGGGATTCTGCCTGCCAGTAAAATAGCCTCTTTCAAACCTCTTGAAGTGGTAAAAGGTACTTTTCGCACCAAAGTAAAAAGTGTTTACGGGAAGGCTTTTATTACTTTTCAATATACTGTAGCCATCGCTCTTTTGGCCTGTAGTTGGATTATTTTAAAACAGACCGATTTTCTGAGAAGCAAGGATTTAGGTTTTAAAAAAGACAATATCGTTCATCTGGAATATTTAGGAAACATGAACCAAAAAGATGTGATTAAAAATGCTTTGTTGAAAATTCCTGAGGTTCAGGACGTATCGCTGACATGGCAAAGCCCATTGAGTGGGGGTAGCAACCAAACTTTTGAAAATAATGGCAGATCGGTAAGCTTTCAGGAATTTGCGGTCGATTCTTCCTTTTTTAATGTATTTGATATAATAGTAAATCGTACCGAAGTTGCTTATTCTGAAAATGGTAGGTATCTCAACGAAACCGGAATAAAGGAATTAGGGCTTCAAGACAATCCGATTTCCTTTAAAATGGAAGAAGATGAGATACCTATTTTAGGTGTTGTAAACGATTTTAATTTTAAGGAGTTGCGGGACAAAATCGGCCCTTTGATGATTCGCCAACAAATCGGGGATTCTTATGCCGAGAATATATTTCTGAAAGTCAACAGCCAAAATATTTTTGAAACAGCAGATAAGATTAAATCCACCTACAAAGAATTGGTCGATGATGCAGAATTTGAATTAACGTTCGTTGATGATACCATCAATCAATGGTATGAAAAAGACGAACGTACGGGTAAGGTCATCGGGTATTTTACACTCTTGTCTTTTATCATTTCCGCGATGGGCATTTTGGCCATGTCCACTTTTTACATGCAGCAACGCAGAAAAGAAATTGGAATAAGAAAAGTCAACGGCGCAACAATTACACAAATTCTATCTCTTTTAAACATAGATTTTGTCAAATGGGTCGGGCTGGCCTTTATCATAGCCGTACCCATTGCATGGTATGCCATGTACAAATGGCTCGAAGGCTTTGCATATAAAACAACCATGAGTTGGTGGATTTTTGCCTTAGCCGGAATCACTGCATTGGCAATCGCATTACTTACGGTCAGTTGGCAAAGTTTTAGGGCGGCCGTGGCGAACCCGGTCGAATCTTTAAGAGACGAGTAATTATCATCAACCTGTTCGCCTTCTGGCGGATTAAAAACATAAGGAAATGAAAAAAGCAACAACGTTAATAGTAGCAATCCTTTGCATAACCACGATCAACGCACAGAAAAGAATAAAAGGGAACGGTTACATAGTGACCATCGAAAGAACTACAAACGATTATGATGGTATTTCCGCCAGCGGTTTTTACGATGTGGAACTCATCGATGGCACCGAGGGAAAAATTACACTCACGGGCGAGGAGAACATTTTGGACTATATCGAAACCGAGGTCAAAGGAGGTACTCTGGTAATCAAATCAAAGGACAATAAGAATCTAATTCCTTCCAAGGGCGAAGGGGTTTTTATAACCATTCCTGTTGATGAAATCGATGCGATTCGGCTATCGGGATCGGGAAATTTTGTTGGGAAAAAGACACTTAATACAAAGGACATGGATATTCGCGTGTCAGGTGCAAAAAATATAGATCTGACCATTGATGCGACCGATATTTCGGTTGAGACATCCGGTTCGAGCAATATTGCCCTGAAGGGGAAAAGTAAAGAACTTTGGATCAGGTCGTCAGGTTCCTCCAACGTAAAGGCTTACGGATTGGAGGTTGAGGAGGCAACATTGGAACTTTCCGGATCTTCCAATGTGGAACTAATGGTAAACGAGTCACTTAATTCAAGGGTTTCCGGTTCGGGGAATATTCACTATAGGGGCAATCCTGAAAAGGTTCGCAACCAAATATCCGGATCGGGTACGGTATCCAAAGAATAATCAGGAACATTATAAATACACATCATGCTTAAACATAACCTATTATTATTCTTTCGGAACATCAAAAAGCACAAAAGTACTTTTTTGATTAATGTCATTGGTATGTCTACCGGACTAGCTTGTGCCTTGTTCATCACGATATGGGTACTAGATGAATTGAGCGTGGATCGTTTTCATCGAAAAGGCGATCGGCTTGTACAGATATTACAGAACCTGCCCACTCCCAATGGTATAGAAACCGATGATGAAACCCAAGGACCGTTGGCCGAAGCTCTTATCAATGAATTTCCGGAAGTGGAACAAACGGTTTCGGTATTGGATAATTCGTGGTTCGAAGGAGAGAAATTCCTGTTATCTGACGGGGACGATAAATTCTTCAGCGCCGATAACCAATTTGCAGGCAGGGATTACTTTTCTATTTTTTCGTTTCCGCTGCTACACGGAAGTCCGGATCAGGTGCTAGCAAATACAAATGGTGTTGTCATCTCCGAAGAAATGGCAAAAAAACTGTTCCAGACCACCGACGCAATGGGCAAAACAGTCGAATGGATCCACGATGAATACGGTGGCACCTATAACGTTTCGGGTGTTTTTAAAGAACTTCCCAAAAACTCCACGGCACAATTCGATGCCGTGTTCAATATGGAAGTTTTTCTTGCTCAAAACGACGATCTTACGGAGTGGAACAACAGTGACTTAAAGACGTATGCTGTTTTAAAACCAAATACAGTACTAACTTCGTTCAATGCTAAGATCAAAGGTTTTTTACAGACCAAGGACAAAAATATGCCCGAAACCTATTGGGCACAACTTTATGGCGAACGCTATTTACACAACAATTATGAAAATGGTGTGGTTTCTGGCGGAAGGATACAATACGTAAAACTATTTTCCATCATTGCCATATTAATATTAATTATTGCCTGTGTCAATTTCATCAATATGGCTACAGCAAAAGCTTCTACCCGAATCAAGGAAATCGGGGTAAAGAAATCTGTCGGGGCACAACGAAAAAGTCTCATGGTTCAATTCACCGTAGAATCCCTTGTGATTGCTGGTATCTCAATGGCATTGGCATTGGTCATAGTTTCGTTGCTATTACCGCAATTCAATGTTATTTCTGGAAAAGAGCTCGTATTGCACTTTAATGCAAATCTTTTCTTGGGAATCCTTTTAATCACATTAAGTGCTGGTTTTATATCCGGCATTTATCCGGCATTATATCTGTCCGGGCTGTCAGTACTCAAAGGATTAAAAGGAAAGTTGCCCAAAAATAGCGGAGGGCATTTTATCAGAAAAGGATTGGTCGTCTTTCAATTTGTAACCTCGGTTGTATTGATTGCTTCTGTTTTTATCGTGTATAAACAAATGGATTTTATTAGGGATAAAAACTTGGGTTTCAACAAAGAACACATTATTTGGTTTTCCTCCGGGGTTTTGGAATCCAACATGAACGAAGCCGATGGTGAGGGTGGATTGACCGACGAGCAAATCGAAAACTTTCTGCAAATAATGAAAAATACCCCCGGCGTTGTAAATGCCTCGAATTTCAGGCACACGATGATGGCCGATTTTGGCACGACAACAGGATTGGATTGGCCGGGTAAAAGCGAAAATCAAAATGCCCAGTTCGCCCAAATTTCTGGCGGGTATGACTTCATAGAGACCATGCAGATGCAACTCAAAGAAGGGCGGTTGTTTTCAAGAAAGTTCAAGAGCGAAAAAGAAAAAATCATCTTCAATGAGGAGGCCATTACGCAGATGGGCATGAAAGACCCCATCGGAAAAGTCATAAATCTCTGGGGCGACGAAAAAAAAATTATCGGGGTCGTCAAAGACTTTCATGTCGATAAACTGTATAACAAAGTGATGCCCGTTTTTATGAAGTTGGATAATAATAATTTTGCTTCCAACATTATGGTCAGAATTAAACCCGGTGATGAGACCGCCACCATTGAGCGCATAAAGCAGGCCTATCAAAACTATTTTATCAGGGGTATGCCTTTCGACTTCCGGTTTTTGGATGAAAATTATCAGGCTCTCTACGAAGGTGAAAAGCGGGTGGCGACTTTATCAAAATATTTTGCAGGGTTTGCTACTATCATTTCCTGTTTGGGTTTGTTCGGCCTTGCTGTATTTACGACACAGCGGCGAAGAAAAGAAATCAGCATAAGAAAAGTATTGGGGCAAAGTGCCGTGCAGGTAACTGTTATGCTCTCCAGCGAATTTGCGAAACTTGTTTTAATCGCTGTTTTGATTGCATTGCCCATTGCCTATGTATTGGCGAACAATTGGCTTTCGGGTTTTGTGTATAGAATTCCATTACAAGTTTGGTATTTTATTGGTGCAGGTTTGGTGGCTTTGATCGTTGCCATGCTTACGGTAGGCAGTCAGGCGATACGGGCCGCGAACAGGAATCCTGTGAATGCTTTGGGAGAAGAATAATAGGTATCAATAACATTAAAATATGATTAGAAACTATCTAAAAGTTGCCTTACGAAACATTTTAAAACATAAGATGTTTTCGCTGATCAATATATTTGGGCTCTCCATCAGTATGGCAACCTGCCTGCTTATTATGCTGTTGGTGTACAGTCAAAAAAAGGTAGACAGCTTTCATAAAAAACAAAATAGGATCGTTCGCATTATAAGTGAAGAAGATTCCCGTTCATTTGCCTCTACACCTTTGCCCCTAGGTACGACGCTGTTAGAGGACTATCCCCATTTGGTGGAAGATGCCGTGCGGATAAAATCCAGCTTTGTAGGAGGAGATGTGGTGTATAGCGACAGTCGGATTCCTTTGGCCGGCCGTTACGTGGATGAACGTTTTTTTAAAATCTTTGATTTCACGTTGATCGAAGGAGATGCTGAAACGGCTTTGAAAGCACCATTTTCCATGGTACTTACCAAAAAAGCAGCAGAGAAGGTTTTCGGAAGCCAAAGCCCAATTGGAAAATCGGTCAAGTTGAATGATGTTGGCCTTAATACAATGGGAATTGATTTAATTCCCACGGAAAACCAAGAAACCATGTTGGGTGACTTTGTGGTTACTGGCGTAGTCGATAACGCATTACCATCACACATTCAATTTGATTTTTTGGCGTCCATGTCCACCATACCATCTTTGGTGAGACAAAACAAAAGTGATGCGACGTTTGATAATTGGAAAAATTATTTTGATAGCTATCTATATGTACTTTTAAAAGAAGGTGCAAACAAAAGAGATTTAGAACCAATTTTGAGAGACCTTGCCACTACAAAATATGGCGCTATTGAAGAGGTAAACATCACTTTTAACTTAGAACGGCTTTCAGATATTACCCCGGGAACTTTTCGTCAAAATCCGATTAGTTTACGGATGCCTATCGAAGCTATCTATTTTCTTTCGTTTTTAGGGTTGGTCGTTCTCTTTTCTGCTTGTTTTAATTATGTAAACCTTTCTTTTGTTCGCTCGTTAACTCGGTCAAAGGAAATTGGGGTTAGGAAAACCTTGGGCGCTGCACGATACCAAATATTCATGCAATTTATGATAGAATCTATAATTGTTGGGCTCCTATCATTGGTCATAGCCTTTTGCGTCCTTCAAGTATTGAGTAGTGCATTCTTAAACCTTTGGATCAATCAGTTCTTGATTTTGGATTTTACCCTGGATTTTACACTCTTTGTAGTATTCATTGTTTTTAGTATTGTTGTAGGGGGTGTTGCCGGATTACTGCCGGCCTCCTTCTTATCCTCTTTTTCACCAATCAAAACCCTTCGTAATTCTTCCGGTATTTCGCTTGGAAAGGGCAAACGCCTCACTCTTAGAAAAGGATTGGTAGTAGTACAGTTCTGCGTCTCTCTATTTTTTATTATCACCACACTCTTGATTTTCTCACAATTGAACTACTTGCTGGAGAAGGAATATGGTTTTGACCAAGGCAATATCATTAACGTAAAGCTTCAAGGTGTAGAATATGAAACATTGGTCAATGAACTACGCCAAAATCCATCTATTCAAACCATTTCCGCCAGTTCCTACCTTCCCGGTACCGGAGGTTATAGCGGGAGTGTTGAAATTAAAAAGATGACATCGGCAAATGAAGATAAAAAGCTCGAATCGAACTTCATGGCGGTGGATCGGAATTTCATCCCCAATCTAAACCTACAACTCAAAGCTGGAAGCAACTTTCCAAAGGCAATGCCAAAAAGCAATGAAGAATTGGTCATCGTTAACGAAGCAGTAGCCCACTTATTGGGATACAATGAACCAAAGGCAATTGTGGGTAAAACCATCCTAATTGGAGAAGAGGAAAAGGCATTACAAGTCATCGGCCTTACCAATAATTTTATATTTGATCTATTGACAGAAGCCGAACAAGACGAGCCTCTCCTTTTACGATACCTGCCAAGCAAATTTGCATATGTGAGCGTTCGCCACCATCCAACAGCCAACATCGAATCGATTATCTCATTTATCGGGCAGAAATGGAAGAAATTGGACAAGGTACATTCGTTTAAATATGATATCTACGAAGATGAACTAAAGGCCACCAATTCAATTTTCTCGGATATTATTTACATTTTAGGGTTTATTTCTTTTTTGGCCATCACAATATCATCTCTTGGCCTTTTAGGAATAGCGGCTTTTACCGCCGAATCAAAAAAGAAAGAAATAGGCATTCGTAAGGTACATGGTGCACAGTTAAAAAACATAACATTTTTACTATCCAAGGGCTTTTTGCGGTTATTTTCAATAGCTATCTTAGTGACTGTGCCCATCACGTATTTTATAAATGCGATTTGGTTGGAAGAATTTGCATACAAAGTCAATTTTAGCCCTTGGATTATTGTATTAGGGATTGGCATTATGTTCTTAATCGGTTTTGGCACCATTTTGTCCCAAACAATCTCAGCAGCTACAAACAATCCATTAAAAGGACTTAGAGAAGAATAAAAACTAAAATTAATTAAAAAGATAGCTAGCATGCTTTTACAACTAAACAACATTTTTAAATGGGTACAATCGGGAGGGCAGCGCATCTTCCTTTTAAAAGATATTAATTTGGAAGTCGAAGAAGGAGAATTTATCTCGGTAATGGGGCCCTCGGGTTCAGGGAAATCCACTTTGCTCAACGTCATCGGAATGCTCGATGATTTTGACGAAGGGAAATATAGTTTTTTGGACGAACCTGTTCACCAACTCAAAGAGAAACACCGCGCGAATTTGTATAAACAATATATCGGTTTTGTTTTCCAGGCTTATCATTTGATCGATGAACTTACGGTCTATGAGAATTTGGAAATGCCCTTACTCTATAAAAAACATTCCAGTTCGGAACGCAAGGCAATGGTTGCTGATATGCTGGATCGATTTAATATCGTCGGCAAAAAAGATTTGTTCCCGACCCAACTTAGTGGAGGACAACAACAGGTAGTAGGCGTTGCCCGTGCCCTGATTTCAAAACCCAAACTCATCTTAGCGGATGAGCCAACGGGTAATCTGAATTCCAATCAGGGCGAGGAAATAATGGAACTTTTCAAACAATTGAATGAAGAAGGTGTAACCATCATCCAGGTGACACATTCGGAACGAAATGCGGCTTATGGATCGCGGATTATTAGTTTATTGGATGGGAGAAGTGTTTAAAACTAAATTTTTTATTTCTATATCACGGGTACAAATGAAGCATATTTCTTAACCCGGTGCATATACACTACTTTGTTGATTTTCTCGAGCAATACGTAATTGACTAGCTGATAAAAGCAAATACATTAATCCAACTAATATGATAACCAATTGGTTTAAAATCACTCTGCGTGTTTTATTCAAACACCGTTTGTATACCGGCATCAGTCTTATTGGACTAGGAATTGCCATAGCTTCGTTTTGGTTTATCGCTAACTTTGTCAAAAATTCAAATGAGTACGACACTTTCCAGTATAACTCGGACAGAATATATAGATTGAGTACGGAAATTATCGCCGGAGGCGACACAGAGCACTATGCTACTAGCGGAAAACCATTGGGAACTTTATTGAGTGAAAATTATACAGGTATTCGTGCTTATGCAAGGTTGAATTCTTATGGAAATACGGTCGTCAAAGTAAATGATGAACTTTTCAATGAAAAAGGTTTTTTTGGCGCTAATCCAGAAGCCTTGGACGTCTTCACTTTCGATTTTATATCGGGAAATGAAAGCACCTCTTTTTCAATTCCGAACTCAATAGTACTTTCAAGGTTTTTGGCCGAAAAATATTTTAATAGCATCGATGTCATTGACAGGCTAATAACAATTGGGGAAAATCAGTATTCGATTAAAGGTGTTTTTGAAGATTGGCCTGAAAACTCACACTTGAAACCAGATGCCCTGCTGTATTCTGAGGCCGTAGCATCGGATTATGAAATACAGGACTGGTTTGATATGGAGAACTATACTTATGTGATGCTTGACCCATTGTCCAACCAAAGAGATCTGGATGGCAAATTAGTGCAGTTGAAAAATGATTATTTGAAAACCGCCTTGGAAGGTTCGGGAATCGATGTGAAATTTCAATCCCAACCTCTTTCCGGTCTATACTTTGAGCCCGGTTTAATAAGCGATGTGCCAAAAGGGAATCCGAGATACATTAGTGCATTGGGAATCGCCGGATTGTTGGTTTTGTTGATTGCCGGCCTGAACTACATCAACTTATCCTTGACGCAATCCACGAAACGTTCAAAAGAAATTCGCTTAAAAAAACTTCTTGGAATATCAAGAAAGCAGCTTCTGTTCCAGAGTGCAATAGAGTCATGGATAATGGCTTTGTCTTCGCTGATTATTTCCGGTATTCTAATAGTGGGTTTTGACAATTTATATTTTCAATATTCAGGCTTTCATGCACTTGATATAGTGGCCAATTGGCCTCTTTTGATAATTGTTCTCTTGGTCACGTTTGTGTTCGGTATGCTTGGTACTAGTTATTCAGGCTTGTATCTTTCATTTTCAAGCGCACTTATAAATACGGAGAAAAAATCGGTCAACACTTTTAAGAAAGTTTTACTCGGATTCCAGTTTGCTGTTGCTTCCGTTATAATTATCGCAACGATAACGATGAACAAGCAGATTGATTTTATGAAAAATAAGGACCTTGGCTTTTCAAAAGAGCAAGTTCTGATCATCGGTCTTCCACAAAATGAGGAACTGAAAAGTAAGTTGATCCAGTTTAGGGAACGGGTCAAAAGCTATGCGGAAATCGAACACGCATCATTAATAAGTTGGGGAGCCTTGCCCGGCGAGGACAATGGAAAAGATCTATTTCAAGTAGCTGTCGATGGAAACGAAGTTGAAAAGGTATTCAACATTTATCGTATCGATGAAAATTATTTCGATCTGTTGAATATAAAATTCGCCTCGGGACGAAATTTTCAGACCAATAGAGAGAGTGATAAACAAAATACTGTGATTATCAACCAGTCATTGGCAAAATCATTGAAGTGGGATGACCCATTGGGCAAAATACTACAGTACGGTGGCGAATCCAGAAAAGTTATAGGGGTGGTTCACAATTTTCATAACAAATCCCTTCATAATATAATAGAACCTATTGTATTTATGTATGATGAGAATTATTCGTCCAACCTGCTCATTAAAACACAAATATCCAACATCGATAATATCGGAGCGTTGTGGGCTGAATTTTTTCCTGATACACCTTTTACGCTAACGTATTTTGATCAGTTTATAGATAAAATGTACTCCAAGGAGGATTATCTCTCAAAACTTCTTGCGTTCTTTTCTTTAATTTCTTTGGGGCTATGCTGTATGGGGCTTTTCGCAATCTTCTCGTTGCATATATTACACAAAACAAAGGAGCTAAGCATTAGAAAGGTACTGGGTGCGGATGCAATGAATCTTACAAAAGCGGCAACGAAGAGTTATGTAAGGATTACTGTGTTGGCCATTGGTATTGCTATCCCAGTTGCATGGTTTTTCATGAACGATTGGTTAAGTGAATTTAGTTATAGGATTGATATGAATCCGCTGATTTTCATTTTTTCTGCTTGCCTGATTTTATTCATGAGTTGTGTAACTTTAATGTATCATGTTATCAAGTCTTTAAATATCAATCCTGTTGATTCCTTAAAGTGCGAATGAAGAGAGCAGGCAGTACATTGCATTCAGTATCTTGTTTGATTAATAAAAGGTCTATCTGCCCTGAAAATTTAGAGCTTTCTGCTATCCTTATTTAAATAAGGATGATTTTGTGGTATCTAGCCCTCGACATAATAGGACACCTTGGTTTTATCAAAAGGCCGATTAAAGGAACGGATTGAAGAAGAAAGGCTGTGTCCCAAAAAACGTTGGTTATAAGGGACTTTTAAAAATGATGATATGATAATGATTTTTTCATCAGATGTTTTTCCTAGTGTCATTGTCCGCACCATACCATGACAGATGTGAGTTAGTTTATGTGTGCAATTTTCGGACTTATTTATAAGTTGTCAAATAAAAATTAACTTTTTCAGTCAAATAACAAGCGAGTGCCTGTGCTCATCTAAATGAATATTTCGATTTTGTTTCCTTCGTTCGATCAATGTTTGTTGTTTGATCAGTTTTCTTCGTTATAATTTTCTTTCCCCTTTTCCGTAATAATATCTTTACTATTCCGAAGATGGTTCAAATAATATAAAGTTGCTTATCGTTGTAGTAATTTCATGGAGGCAACATCGAGAACCGCCCAGCATATATGCATCAGGGATAGCGTGTAAGTCCATTTAAAGGGATTCCCGACATGCTTGGAATGAGGAAACGAAGGGCAGCTGCCGGAAGACCAAAAGCTGCTCAGAACGATTTAAAATTAGTGCAACAATAGCCCGATTGATGCCATACTACTTTTTTTCGGAAACCACTTTTCTATATTCCTTCAGTATGGCTTCGTACAAAACCCCCAAACGGCTGTGAAAACTCTCGGTCATGTTAATGGCAAAGCCATTAAACCCAACTTGCAGCGTTTCCCCCTTTTCGACCATACCGTACATCAAAAAGGCTTTGGGTTCTGTCTTAGATTCTTTGTTAACCATTCTTTCGTAGGGCTGGGCGGCAAAACCCAAACGTTCGGGATAAAACCGATTTAGGTTATACGATACGCGAAAGTCAATCCCCTTATATTCTTTGTAGTACTCCATTTATTCTTCATTGCCAAAGCGATTTTTAGGTCTTGGGGATTTGCACCAAATATAGGGCGTTGTTCCCAAATTTCAATTTCGCAAGCTCATTGTTTTTTGGAGAGCGGCCACGCCCATCGGAAGGCTTAAATCTCAAAATTCAGGAAAATGAAAAACTTTGGAACAATTTTGAATACAGGTGAAGAAGCGGCGAAATACATCCAAATCGACAATCCGGATGAAATTGATGTAAACGAACCCGAATCTTTGTAAAATGGGCGTATTTGCTCACAAAACCCGTAAATTGTCCAAAACCAAGAGGGAAATCCT
>CBDTVZ010000024.1:0-18290 GCA_965363995.1 uncultured Eudoraea sp. | reverse complement strand
CGCCTATGGAAGGGCATTGTTGGCAATACTCGCACAAAAGCGTCCTACAAAAAATTCAAGAAAGAATTGAGAAGAATGATGAGAACAAAACGAATGGTAACAATAAATAATCGCCATTAGCACCTATGCTGAAGCTTTGGCGTAATCATAAAACGGCCGTTTATTAAGAACGTTACCACCCATTTGATTCAACCAGACAACCATAATTACCAATTGTGCATTTATCAACATATGATTTATATAAAAAAAATACTTTTGGTGAATTTATTGATATGCTCTCTGACTCCTTCCTTTGCCCAGCTAATCATAAAGGGGAAAGTACTTGAAAAAGCCAATGAAAAGACTGTTTCATATGTAAATATCGGTGTGTTAAATTCAACGATAGGAACTATTTCAAACAGTGATGGAAGTTTCTCTATTACAATTTCAGCGGCTCATTTAGAGGAAAATTTACTGTTTTCTGCTATTGGTTATGAAATAATAACCATAGCTGTGAAATCTATTGTTCCTAATAAAGAAGTCGTCATTTATCTTAATGAAAAGGTGATTTATCTTGATGAAGTAGTAATTTCTGCTTCTACAGAAAAAATGAAAGAAAAACACTCTTGGCTTGGACACGGCAAGAGACATTTAATGGTGCAAGGTCAAATGTTTATGGACTCTATATCTGCTGGAGGGGCTTTGGCTTTATTAGTTGAAAAGAAAGATGATTTTGATTTACAATTCATTGATAAAGCACGGTTATTTATTACTAGAAACACGGAACCAGAATTTAAAGTGCGTGTTAGATTTCTTGAAGTAGATAGTACGAATAATAATTTACCAGGACGTGATCTCTTTAATGAAAGTATTGTAATCACTTCAGACATAAAAAGAGGATGGCTAACCTTTGATCTATCATCATATAATATTACAATAGCGGAGGAATCTTTCTTCTTAGTATTTGAATGGATTTTAGAAGATAAAGTTCGTGTCAAAATGTTCAATACATTAGCTGAATACGGAAAATTAAACCCTAACAAAATCATAAGGGATACAGTGATAATTGATGGTAAAAAAGTGCCTATTTCCGATTTCTCAAGTAGGGCTCAAATTCCAGTAATAGCATTTGGTGATACCAGAACTAAATCTGATTTAGAAAATTATAAGTGCTATTCACGCGGCAACAGTTTTGGTGAATGGAAAAGAGCAACAGGTATTGTTTCTGCCAAAATTTTGATGAGTAATAAACCTACAAGAAATTCAATTTTATCAGATGATGATGTGATAGTATCTGATAATGAAGATGCTAACCAAGAGGAAACACTCGATTCTAAAATTGGAAAATGGGGTGATGCCTTTATAGAATATTATGCTACTCCAGGGATGCAACTTTCTGTAAGTTCCAAAAAGAAGACATTGTTTTCAAAAGGCTTTGGATATTCAGATGTTGAAAATGAAAAGAAAGTAAACCCACAAACGCGCTTTAGAATCGCGAGCGTAACGAAGCCGATTACATCAGCCGCAATGATTAAATTAGCTTCTGAAGGAAAATTAGATATGGATGTTGATGTCCGAACGTATGTTCCTTCTTTTCCCGAAAAGAAGTATACGCTTACCACGCGTCAATTAGCAGGACATTTAGGAGGAATACGTGACTACTATGAAATTAGTTTGAACGAATTGTTTAATAATCCACATTTCGAAACGGCTACTGAAGCAATTTCTATTTTCAAGAATGACACACTAATGTCAAAACCTGGGAACGAATTTTTATACTCTTCTTATGGATATGACCTTTTAGGAGCGGTCATCGAAGGAGCTTCGGGAGAAAGTTACTTGGATTATATGCAACACAATATATGGAAACCACTTTTAATGTCTAATACCTACGGAGACATTTCAGATAGCACAATAATAAATAAAAGTAAGTTTTACTATCCAAATGAGGAAGAAGCATCACCTTATGATTTAAGTTATGGGTATCCAAGTGGGGGCTTAATTTCAACCACAGAAGATCTCTTGAGATTTGGAAATGAATTATTATATGGCAGCTTTTTTGAGGATAGATTCAAAAATAAGCTATTTGAAACACAATATACCACCGATAAAAATTTGACTAATTATGGATTAGGGTGGTATATAGGTAAAGATATTAATGGACATAGAATCTGGTATCACGTGGGAGAATTGCCTTCAACTGGTGCTGTCTTAATACTATATCCAGATGATGGAATAGTTATATCACTTTTGACAAACACTCCCATATTAACGAATGCTCTTAATGGTCTACCTATGGAGGTCCAAAAACTTGGAGGGTTAATTTATAAAGATTAAAAAGCAGAAAGAACAGCTGGTAACATTGTATAGAAACGCATGCCTTTACTCACATTTATTCAAGTGTGTACGGCCTATCCGTATTTTTTATGTTTTGAGTTTCATGGTTCTTTAAGAAGGTCTTTCCGAAGTGTATTTTAGTGGTTGGCCTGCACGCAGATTCCGGCAGGTGATAACGCAGAGGGTTTGCGCAGCAACTTAGTGAAGGCCGACCTGTCCTTCGTAGTGAAGCGAAGGTGTAGCAAAGGTCTAAATTAACGAAATCGCTGGAAAGAGAGTGTTTAAATATGATGATACCTTAAATAGATATTGGTGTGTTCCGAAGGAAATAAAATTGATAAAAGGCTAAGTGAAGCCCTGTGAAGATTCCTCCAAATTAGACCAAATGTCAACTTGTCAAAAGGTCTGATAAGAGATAATCAGAAGTTTTGTGCTCTGGCCGCTGTTTAGAGGATCTCGAATTAATCTGGTGCTACAAACATCGCAATAGACCCCAAAACGCCATGGGCTTCCTTTGCCCTGTCAATTTCGTCTGTTCCAAGAGACTCCTGCATGGCATCCATGTCGCTAACATCAATGGAAAGTGCCACCATATTGCCGCCATCAGCTATAGCGTAACCGACAATATTGGACCCCCATCCTGCGAACAATTCGACTCGCTCGGAGTGCTTACTCAGCCAAAGATCAACATCCTTGACAGCGTGTGTAAAAACTACTTTAGGCATGATTTTTTTATTTATTAGTAAGTTAATAAATTAACGATAAAGACAAAAGTATATCTGAATAAATACCGTTTAGATTTTGTTATTAAAGCTATTATCCAAAAAGAAAAACAGAACATCAACATACTTTTATCTTTTAATATGGCAGGGATAACACTATATTTATTGAGGATATAACAAGTTAGTTACAATTAAGAAATAGAAAAATGGCAGAACAAAAGGATTTAGATTTTACCTACACCACTATAGACGAAATATTCCGTTTGAGCATGGGGGAAACGGGAGATTACAGCGGAGCAAAATATGATGGTGATTTTTCGATGTCATTGGAAGAAGCTCAAAAGGCAAAACACAAATTCATAGCGGATAGCCTTAACATTGCCAAAGAAAGTAAAGTACTTGACATGGCATGTGGTTGGGCACCTTTTACGCGTTATATTGTACAAGAAAGAGGCGCAAAAAGTATTGGTTTGACGCTATCTCAAGGGCAGGCCGATGCCTGTCAAAAGAATGGTTTTGAGGTGATGGTGAAAGATTGTCGCTATGTAAAACCGGAGGACTTTGGAACTTTTGATGCAATTACCTGTATTGGCGGATTGGAGCATTTTTGTTCGGTAGAAGAATGGAAAGAAGGCAAGCAAGAAAAAATTTATAGCGACTTTTTTAAAACGCTCTATGACTTGTTACCTGTTGGAGGACGGTTTTATATGCAGACGATGACCTTCAGCAAGAATATGATCGAATTTGAGGAGCTGGATGTGAATGCTAAAAAAGGATCGGCAGCCTATGTGATGGCGCTTATGGTAAAACAATTCCCCGGTTCCTGGCTTCCTTATGGACCTGAGATGGTCATAAAATGCGCAAAACCCGGATTCAAACTAATTTCTCAAAGTAGTGGAAGGTTGGATTATATTGAAACCATTGCTCAATGGCGGAAGAAATTCAGAAAATTTCATCTTAAAAAATATTGGCTTTACCTATCCCTTATTCCAAGATATTTCACGGATATAGAATTTAGACACCTGGTAGCTATTTTCAATGTAAGCCCCAACAGAGTCTGTTTTGAAAAAGAGATAATGGACCACTATAGATTGGTATTTGAAAAAGTGTAGATTAACTGTAACTAACAAAAAATAAAATCCATTGAAACGGATTTTATTCAAAACGTTGGCAACATTTTAAAACAAAATATTATGAGAGAAGGTAAATATCCAAGATCGTTTTCACATATCGGAATTACCGTTCCAGATATAAATAAAGCAGTGGACTTTTATCAAGAAGTAATGGGATGGTATATAATTATGTCGCCTTCAAAAGTCCTTAAAGAAAGTGATACAGCAATTGGACAAATGTGCATTGATGTTTTTGGTAATGATTGGGAAGAATTCGAAATTGCTCACATGTCCACTTCAGATGGAATTGGCATCGAATTATTTTCATTTCCACACGGAATTAAAGAAGCATCAGAATTCAATCCGTTCAATACAGGACTTTTTCACTTTTGCGTGCAAGATCCTAATATTGAAAGTTTGACTAAAAAAATAGTGGAATATGGAGGAAAACAACGAATGCCAATAAGAGAGTATTATCCAAATGAAAAACCCTATAAAATGGTTTATGTTGAGGATCCGTTCGGAATAGTATTTGAGATTTACACGCACAGTTATGAACTAACATATTCTTCCGGAGCTTATCAAGACTAAAAACTGTATTCAACAGCGTCTATAAGTATTTGTTATTGCACACCACTACTAATAGCCAAAACCTCTATATGCAGGCTGAAAAACGAAAATGGATATAAAAACAGACTGGAATAAAATAAGAAGGCATTTTAATAAAAGTTTCAGGTCAAACTTTTATATCTCGATTGCATCAGTTGATTCTGAGAATAATCCGACGGTAACTCCTATTGGTTCGTTATTTCTGAATGATAATCAAACCGGATTCTATTTTGAAAAATACCCATCGAAATTACCAATCCATTCGAAAACAAATCAAAATATATGTGCATTAGGGGTAAATAGTAATACTATTTTTTGGCTGAAATCATTGTTCAAAGGAAAATTTAGCCACTACCCTGCAATTAAATTATACGGACAGTTAGGAGAAAGAAGAAAAGCTACCGAAATAGAAACGAACCGTCTGAATAGGAGAATGAAAACCACCAAGGCATTGAAAGGAAACAAATATTTGTGGGGAAAAATGGAGTTTATAAGAGAAATAGCTTTTACAAGGGCTGAAAAAATAAATCTGGGAAAAATGACAAAGGAATTATAAAAATCAGCATATCAATGACTTAAGATGACTATAATTCATCGTTTTATTAGAATCCAATAGAAATTTTCCTATTTTTAAATAAAACTAGAACAGGCTAGAAAGATTGAAAGGCCAGGGATCGCTTTGCCAACGCAAATTTTTCCTATTAACCACTGGAAAGCCATCGCTTAGCTTCGCCCCATCCCCTGCCAAAGGAAGGCAGGCGCGCCGTAAACATACGAGCCAAGACCGTTTAGCCTTTATTCCTGGTAATACCATGGAGAAGGAGCTAAAGGTACGGGACCAACAACTATTTAAAAATAATTTTTTTTATAAAAGACTAACCAATTAAAAAGGATTCATATGAGTAGCATGAAAGAAAAAGTCGTACTGATAACCGGAGCAAGTAGTGGTATTGGAAGAGCAACTGCAGAAGCTTTTGCAGCGAAAGGCGCAAATATTGTAGTCGCTGCACGTCGAAAAAAGGAACTTGATACTTTAGTGACTTCTATCGAAGCTAAGGGAGGTAAGGCTTCCGCTATCAGGACGGATGTTTCGATTGCTAAGGATGTAGAGCAAATGGTCGCTCATACTATTGAAGTATTTGGCCGTTTGGATTATGCAGTAAATAATGCTGGCATAGAAGGTAAACTAAATGGAATAACGGACCTTTCTGAAGACGATTGGGACCAGGTTCTTGACATCAACCTAAAGGGTACATTTCTTTGTATGAAGTATGAGGCCAGAGCCATGCTCAAACTTGGTCACGGTGGGGCAATTGTAAATATCGGTTCAGTAAATTCGTTTCTCGGTTTTCCGACCGGATCGGCCTATGTAACTTCAAAGCATGGCCTGATAGGATTAACCACCAGCGTCTCTGCAGAGTTAGGACCACAGGGTATTCGAGTAAACCTTTTGTGTCCGGGCGTTACAGATACTCCTATGCATCAACGCTTGAGAAAAGTTGTTGGTGATGACTTGTATGATCAGGGATTGCTACCTACTGTTCATCTAAAACGAGCTGGTCGCCCGGAAGAGATTGCCCGGGCCATTGTGTTTCTTTGTTCAGATGAATCTAGCTATATTACCGGCACAACACTTACAGCAGATGGTGGACTCACCTTGACGCTGTAACGCATTTATTAACTATGAAGTTATCATTCTAAATCCAGAACTAACATCATAACGGGTATTAGCGCGTATTATAATAAACCAAAAAACCAAATGAACCATATTCAAACATTTACAAAGTTCAAATAAACAATAGTTTCATTTTCGGATAAAAAGAATAGCAATGTACTATTATCCAAATCCATTTTCCGGGCATGAGTATATTTAGTGTTGATCTAACAAGTTAGATGGAAATAAAAAAAGGTTCAACTAGAATAAATCAAATGAAAAATACACTATATCAAATCTTAATTCCTTTACTGTTTTTTATTTTTTGTCTGAACAGAACAAGTTATGCTCAATTTAATTCTCAAGAATTAGATGCGCTTGTGGAAGAAGCAATGAGTAAATTTAATGTTGCAGGTGTTGCTATTGCAATTGTAAAAGATGGTGCAATTATACACAACAAAGGATATGGGGTAAAATCTACAGCGTCTAAGGAAAAAGTTAATGAGCACACACAATTTGCCATTGCATCAAATAGTAAGGCATTTACTACTACTGCACTTGCACTATTAGTTGAGGAGGGTAAAATAACATGGCAAGATAAGGTGGTAGATCATATACCTGAATTCAAAATGTATAATGCATATGTGACGGAAAACTTCAACATTCAAGATTTACTAACGCATCGTAGTGGATTAGGTCTTGGTATTGGAGACTTGATGTTTTTTCCAGATGGATCCGATTTTACGATCGATGATCTTCTCTCTAGTTTTCAACATTTCAAGCCACAGTCTGCCTTTAGAACAAAATTTGATTATGATAATTTACTGTATTTAGTCGCTGGTGAAATCGTTGCCAGAAAAAGTGGCATGACATGGGAAGAATTTATTAAATCGCGCATCATGAAACCTTTAAACATGAATAACTCCTACCCTTCTTTAGAAACGATAAAGGATAAAAGCAATTTAGCCTCACCCCATAATAGCGCTGACGGGGAATTGAAGGCACTTCCTAATTTTGAAGAGATGATTAATGGTGCAGCAGGTGGAATCTATGCCAATGTCGATGATTTATGTAACTGGATGCTGTTGCATTTAAATAAAGGTAAATACGGCAAAGAATTAGAAAATCAATTATTTACTGAGAACAGTCAAAATGAAATGTGGAAAATTCATACAACAACCGATGTAAATAGAAATCCACGATATAATTCGCATTTTTCAGGTTATGGCTTAGGCTGGGATTTAACAGACGTAAAAGGAAATATGAGGGTATCTCACACCGGTGGATTACCTGGTATGCTTTCACTAACTATGATGATACCAGATATAAATTTAGGTATAGTAATACTTACTAATACCGAACCAGGGGGAAGTGCATTCTTTTCATCTGTGGGTCTTACTATTATGGATAGCTATTTAGGATTAGATGATTTTCAGTGGATAGAAAAGAATTATGAAAGACTATCTGAAAGATTAGAAAGTGGAGATGAAGTGACTGAAAAAGTGTGGGCAACAGTCGCAAAGGCAAATGATACGCACATAGTATTCGAAGATTATGTTGGAATCTATGAAGATGCCTGGTTTGGTAAAGCAGAAGTATTTATGAAAGAAGGTCAATTATGGTTTAAATCGCATCGCTCACCAAAACTAAATGGCCCAATGGCCTTTTACAAAGCCAATAGCTTTGCCATTAAATGGGAGTATCAGGACATGAATGCGGATGCCTTTGCCATGTTTCTTTTGGATGAAGATGGGAGAGCACAAGGCATTAAGTTGAAAGGAATCTCGCCGAACATTGATTTTAGTTTTGATTTTCAAGACTTAAATTTTAAAAGAATTAAATCTGCACCTAAAAAAGAATAAACGCTATTGAAACAGGCGTTTATTCAAACCGTTGTGTGTAATAAAAAAATATGAAAAAAATAATTTGCGTTAGTATAATTCTACTAAGCTTTAATAAAGGGTTTTCCCAAAAAGACAGTATTGATACTTTTATAGTGTCTCAAATGGAATATAGAAAAATACCCGGCCTGCAACTTGCTGTTGTAAAGAATAATCGAATCGTAAAAATGACAAGTTATGGGCTCGCGAATATAGAAGATTCGATAGTAGTGGATAATGAAACTGTCTTTTCGATTAATTCTATTACAAAAGCCTTTGTGGGTATTGCAGTTATGCAATTGGTTGAACAGGATAAACTTGGCCTGAATGCCGTAATCTCAACCTATTTATCTGATTTACCCGATACATGGAAGTCTCTCACATTAAAACAACTATTAACTCACACATCTGGTCTCCCGGCAATTATGAATGGCGATACAGGAGATTTGATTTCTGACAAAGGTATTAAAGCATCATGGGAATTGGTTAAAACACTTCCTATGAATTCTGAGCCCAACACTAAATTTGAGTACAATCAATTGGGCTATGTGCTTGTTGGAAAAATTATCGAGCAAGTTAGTGATCAATCCTTTATTGATTACATAACACAAAATCAATTACAAAGAGTGAAGATGAAAAGAACTGAGGAAGCCGGTTTTTCAAATCTTAACAACGTGATCAGACATTCTGCTCGTCGATATACATATTATTATGACGAGCATATTTCAAATATAAAACCTGCCTATTTTGCACCTATGCTTCAAGCTGCCGCAGGAATGGGTTCTACAGCTCAAGAAATTGCCAATTGGCTGATTGCTTTGCAAAATGGTCAACTCTTGAATCATCCTTCTAGTATTAGAATACTTTGGGCACCGGCAGTTCTGAATAATGGTAAAACACAAGGTTTTAATAACCTGTTAAATGGTTATGCATTAGGGTGGCCGGTGGTTAATCGCACTGAACATCCTGCCGTAGCACCTACAGGCGGCAATCGCGGTTCTTTTTTTTTATATCCTGACGATGATTTATCAATTATTGTGCTTACAAACTTAATGGGAGGTCTACCATCCAAATTTATTGACGGAATAGCCGGTTATTATATTCCAGATATGAAGGAAGAAAATGGGTTTGGATTGTCATATTCAGTTAAAACACTTTGGAGAAAACTTGAGTCAAAAGGATATGAAGAAGCAATTCCAATCGGAGAAAAACTACAAAAAACAAAACATATAACTTTTAACGAAGAGGAGTTAAATATTTGGGGATATAAGTTGATCAGAAAAAATAAAATTGAAGATGCGTTGGAAATATTCAAATTAAATGTTCATCTATTTCCTGAAAGTAGTAATACATTTGATAGCCTGGCAGAAGCTTTTACTTTACTTCATATGAATTCCGAAGCACTAAAAAACTATGAAATTGCATTAAAGTTAAATCCATCGAATTCAAACGCAAAAAATCAAATTAAAAAACTCACAGAAAAAAACAACAAATAATAAAACTCCAAATAACAATATATAAATGGCATTAGTACATATGCGGACGGCGCAAGCATAAAACGATCATTTATACCAACGGTTACAAAGTTCAAATAAGCGAGTGTTTCATTTTCGGATAAAAAGAATAGCAATGTACTATTATCCAAATCCATTTTCCGGGTATGAGTATATTTAGTGTTGATATAACAAGTTCGGTGCAAATCAAACACAATAAAACAGAATGATGACTTATATGAAATTATTAAATAAACTAACATTTCTAATCACCCTAATGGTATTGGTTATACTTTTTTTGGGTTGTACCAATAAAATTAAAAAAGGAGATCAAAACGATGAGGCTATTTCATATTCAATTGCATTTGATAGCGATAATTTTAAAGTGGCAAAAGTGAAAGTTGCCTTTACGCCAAAAGATAGTATGCTCTTTATGAATTATGGAGCAGACAACCTCGAAAAACGATGGGCAACATTTATTCATAACATTAAGGTTGTCAACGATGATGGAAAACTTATTGAATTGGAGGAAATGCCCGATGCTAAATGGAAGATGCATGTGGCTCTTACCGAAAAAGTCGTTTTAACTTATGATGTCCATTTAGACCACGAAGACTACAAATGGAGTGGAGGTATAGATGGAGTGGCATATTCAACAGATATGGGTGTTTTTTACACAGGGAGAACATTATTCATCATGAATGGAGAGCAATGGAAAAATATTACTGTTGACTTTAAGCTTCCTACTAATTGGAGCGTCACGACCCCATGGACTATAGATAAGGATCTTACTGATACCTATCGCGTAATTAATAATACTGATCTAGCAAATTCAATGATATTTGCTGGAACACATAAAGAGCTTTCTATAAAAAGGGATAATTTTGAACTGCTTTTTGCCCTTGGCAGTAATGAAATTATCGCTGACGAAGCGGATTTTAGAAATCTGGCAGAAGGTGTATTAGATTACTATATCGAGCTTATGGGCGGAATACCCGAGCCCGCACCTGATAATCCGTTCAAAAAGGCGGTAGTGGTTATTAGTTCTAGCACATCAACTACTGATGGAGAAGTGATTGGCAATAACATAAGCATTTTGATTGAAAAAGAAGGTGATCAATTTTCAAAAACGATATCGAGATTCATTTTTGCGCACGAATTCTTTCATCTTTGGAATGGCAAATCATTTAGCCCAACTAGTGAAAACGCGGAATGGTTTAAAGAAGGGTTTACGAATTATTATACTTTAAAAGCATTGCATCATGTAAAGTTTTTAACTGATGAATCCTATTTAGATTTTTTAAGTAACTTCTTTTATCAACGATACAATGATGATAATGGTGTTGGGAAATTATCAATTACAAATGGAGAAGAGAAGCATGATCATTGGGGCTTGATTTATGGGGGTGGTATGCTGGTAGGTATATCTCAAGATATGATTATTCGAGATGCCACCAACAATGAAAAAAGTATTGATGATCTAATGAGAAGTTTATTTAATAAATATGGAGGAAGCAATGATAATTATACGCTAGAAGAACTTCAAAATATGATGTCTGAATTAAGCGGGATCGAGCAAACTGATTTTTTTAACAAGTATGTAATAGGTACGGACAAAATTCCGATCGACAACTATTTGACCATGGCCGGATTGGATGCTAAAGTTGAAAATGGAAATCTAATAATATTGAAAAAGGAGCAACAAACTCTAGAGCAGCAAAAAATAATGAAGGGATTATTTGGTCAACTAAATAGTGAAAAATAAGTCGATCTGCACCTAACAAAGAACTGAGTTAAAAAACAAATCCTTTTAAGTTAATCTCGACACATAATTTTCATCATAGGGCAAACCCTTGTATGTCATTCAAAGAAGACTAAATTGAAAAATAAATTATACAAATTTCTATCAAAGCCTTTTATCGTAGTATGCGTTATGATTGTGGCTCCAATGTTATCATATATTGATCATAATTTTAGTTATTTTTTTGATCTTTCAATCGCCTTGTTTCTTCTATGGGGCAGCCTTTTTGATTGGGCTAAATTTTGATTTTAAACAGCCGCTAAAAATGTATAAGTTTATGAATATGAGAGCTTCAACTTTTGGATTGCTAATAGTTATATTCTTAATAGCCTCTTGCCGGGAGCATCACAACTATCTACAAAATGCTGAGAACATATATAATCTTACGACTGAAGAACAACTGAAGGATGACAAATACGCTCAGGGAATTGAAAATTTTTATAAGATAGGTAAGGAAGATTATTTCACAGGCAAAGCCAATATTAGTATCTACTTTAAAGTATTTAAACGACCTGAAGTAAAAAGCCCGGCCATTCTAATTTCTGCGGGCAGAACTGAAGCCTCAATTAAGTATAAAGAATTAATCTTTGACCTTTACAACAACGGTTATTCTGTATACATTCATGATCATAGGGGCCAGGGCTTATCGGGAAGAATGACAGATGACCCGGATATGGGATATATTGACACTTTTCAATATTACATTGACGATATGAAATATTTTTACAACAACATGCTTAAAACAGCAAACCATAATAGCATTTATTTGCTGGCTCATTCAATGGGGGGAGCTATTGGAATAACATATCTGGAACAGAATCCTGATGATTTTAATGCTGCGGCATTTTCTTCGCCAATGCTTGGACTTTTTGCGCCAAGTTGCACAGGGGCTGAACTTTTATCCGGTGATAATCCTGAATATGCCTTAGGACAAGGCAAATATGACGAGGGTAAACCGGACTTTAAGGAAAATACTGTTACCGGATCAGAAATTCGATATAAGCGAATGAAAGCAGCTTTTGCAAAAGAGCCAAAAGCAAAACTAGGTGGCGCCACTTATGACTGGGTAGTTAAATCTTGCCAACAGTTTGATTATATGAATAACAACATTCAGAATATTCAGACACCTTTTATTATATTTTCAGCGGAAAACGAACAAATTGTTGACGTTGATTCTCATCAGGATTTCGTTGAAAATGCAACAAAACTTGGTAAAACATGTGAAGCATATACCATAGAAAGTGCCCAGCATGAATTACTGATGGAAAAGGATAAGCAAAGAATTGCAACAATTAACCAAATCATAAAATATTTTAGATCCTTTTGATGATCCGGAGCCATGAGACGCTTCTAAAGAAATTAGGAAAAAGGACTTAACAACAACTATAATAAACAGCTAATTAACTGCAAGTCATTAAAGCCAGGACTTTTTTAATACATTTATGTTATCCGAAAATTCTAAGCACTTTAATAATCAATCGTTCGATTAAAAAATTTATTAATATGAAAAATAATCTCTTCGTTCTCCTGCTCATAATTATTCTTCAATCGTGTTCTGAGGCACCAACTATTGATTCTGCAATTGAAAAAATCAAAAAGGTAGAAACCAATCTCACAACCCCAGTATACATAGAAGGAGATTCAACATGGACCATTGAAGGACGTATGGAGCATTATGGAGTTCCGGGTGTAAGTATTGCGGTGATAAACAATGGAAAAATTGAATGGACAAAAACCTATGGTGTAATGGATAAAGAGAGTAGATCTCCCGTTACCAGGGAAACACTTTTCCAGGCGGGATCGATTAGTAAACCTGTAACTGCTTATGGGGCATTGATTCTTGCAGAACAAAATAAAATAGCCTTAAATGAAGATATCAACATCTATTTAAAATCTTGGAAATTACCTGACAGTGAATTCACTAAAGAAAAGAAGGTTACGCCAAAGAATCTTCTCAATCATTCCGGAGGAATAACGGTACATGGCTTTTTAGGTTATAGTCCTGACCTGCCTGTACCAACGCTGGTTGAAGTATTGAATGGAACACCCCCAGCCAATTCAGGAGCCATCTTTGTTAACAAAATTCCGGAAGAAAGTTTTCGATATTCAGGTGGAGGTTATACAATCTTGCAGCAAATGATGATGGATGTAGAGGACAAGTCATTCCCATTACTTATGAATGAATTAGTCTTACAACCATTGGAAATGAATAATAGCACCTACGACCAACCCCTTACAAACACACAATTAACAATGGCTGCAACCGGTTATTTACCAGATGGCTCTATGACAAAAGGTAAAAGACATACTTATCCAGAAATGGCTGCAGCCGGATTATGGACCAATGCAGAGGACCTTGCAAAATTTGCAGTTAATATACAACAGACTTTGAAAGGCAAAAGTAAAAAAGCACTATCACAAGATATGACATCCAAAATGCTCACTCCATTTGTGGAAGAATTTTCCGGACTGGGAATCTTCCTAAATAAAAGGAAAGATGAAATATATTTTGGACACGGAGGTTGGGATGAAGGATTTTCAAGTGAAATGATTGCTCATAAGGACAAAGGATATGGTGTGGTTGTTTTAACCAACTCCAATCATCCAGACTTTATTTCGGAACTTATTCGATCTGTAGCGCTTACTTATGATTGGGCTGATTTTGTTCCGGTTTATAAGAAATTGACCATAGATCATGCTTTACTTGATGAAATTAGCGGTCGATATCGTGTAAATGGCAATAGACTAATAAAAGTGTATCAAAACAACAATCAACTCATTTACGAGGAACTTGCAGAAGAACCGACCGAACTAATCAAAATTTCTGATAGTACTTATGTCAGAAGGGAGAGCGATCGGCTCATTCAATTCAAACCGAATTCAGAAAATGAAAAAATGAATATGCAGCTCCTTAACCCTAACAATGAAGCTGGAGTTTTATCCTATGTTAAGATGGATGATGATGAAAAAATCCCCATGGAACTTCTGGTTGAAGGAAATTTTACACAATCTCTGAAGGCATACCAAGTGTTAATGAAGAAAGACACAAAAGACCCTACCATTGATGAAAGCAATTTAAATAATTTGGGATATCGTTTCTTAAACAATGAGCAAACGAAGTTGGCACAAGATATATTTAGAGTTAACCTAATGCTTTATCCTAATAGTTCTAACGTTTATGATAGTTACGCAGAAGCTTCCATGAAAATTGGAGATGTTGACCTGGCCATTGAAAATTATCAAAAATCTGTCAATCTTGATCCGCAAAATAATAATGCTAAAGAAATGATTAAGGAATTACAAAAAAAGAAAGGAAGTTAAGGGCAGCTTAAATAACAATATCTTACAGCTGGCAACAGAAGATAAAATGAATTATCACCTTCGGTTAAGGCTTGTGCCTCCGCTAGCCTACTTCGCCGAAGTAGCTTGGCTACGAAGGTCGAAAAGCTGTGGCGACACGTGGGCGCCAAAGTAGCTTGCTACGAAGGCTGAAAAGTTTCGGCGTCATGCGGACGGTGATCAAAGAAAACTCATTCTATTAAGACCGTTATGGTGCATTTGGACTAATTAAGAAATAGCAACAGAATTCATAAATGAAAAAACTAAAATTTCCAACTGCCCAAACCATTCTAATCTTCATTGCTGTATTTGTAACACTTTTAACCTGGATAGTTCCGGCAGGCAAATACGATAGTCTGGCTTACAATGCTTCAAGCAATACATTTACCAAAACGGGCATAGAAGAGAGCGTAGAATTACCAGCAACGCAAGAAACTTTAGAGAACCTCAACATTAAAATTCCTATTGAAAAATTTACAAGTGGTGATATCTATAAGCCAATTGGAATTCCTAATACCTATAAAGAACTGGAATCAAAACCACAAGGCCTTGCAGCTTTGGCTAAATCGCCTATAAAAGGGATAATCGCAGCAGCAGACATCATCTTTTTAATCCTTATTATTGGGGGCTTAATTGGCATAATGAACCTCACAGGGGCATTTGATGCCGGAATATCCTGGATGGCAAAAACACTTAAAGGCAGAGAGTTTATTCTTATTATTTTGGTAACTACCCTTATTGCAGCCGGCGGAACAACCTTTGGTCTTGCTGAAGAAACGATGGCCTTCTACCCCATTTTAATTCCTGTATTCCTGGCAGCAAAATATGATGCGATCGTTGGACTTGCCTGTATTTTTCTCGGTTCAGGAATTGGGTCAATGTGCTCCACTACAAATCCGTTTGCTACGATTATTGCTTCGGATGCGGCTGGAATAAATTGGACAACAGGTCTCAACAATCGCATAATCATGCTTGTTGTTTGTTTGGCTATTACCATTCTTTATATTCTTCGCTATGCAAAACGCGTAAAAGCCGATCCATCTAAGTCAATTATTTATGACCAAAAAGAGGCCCTGGAGAAGGTGTTTGGAATAAAACCCATGAATACAACAACAGAATTCACAAATAGATTAAGACTCATTACGGTTGTATTTTCATTATGTTTCGTCGTTATGATATATGGGGTTTCCTTTTTAGGTTGGTGGTTTGTAGAAATGACAACTACCTTTCTTGTTGGCGCCATCCTTATTGGTATGATTGGAAAGATCAAAGAAACTGTTTTCGTGGAGGTGTTTGCAAAAGGCGCAGCCTCTTTACTGAGTGTTGCCTTTATTGTTGGTATCGCCCGGGGTGTTACCATTTTAATGGAAGATGGACTTATTAGCGACACCATTTTATATCACGCAAGTACAATAACAGAAGGGATGAACAAAGGTGTGTTTACAAATGTCATGCTCTTTATTTATGGGGGTTTATCCTTTTTCATGCCATCGTCCTCAGGAATGGCTGTTTTAACCATGCCAATCATGTCGCCATTAGCAGATACTGTAAACATTGGAAGAGAGACTATTGTTGATACCTATCAATATGGTATGGGGCTGTTTTATTTGATCAATCCTACAGGTTTAATATTAGCAGCCCTGGCTATTGTAAAAATAGGGTTCAATAAGTGGTTGCAATTTATAATGCCTCTTCTTATCATATTGTTGATTACAACCATGATCTTGTTGACTATTTCCGTGTATTAAAATTAAAAAAGTACCCAACATAATATCAGGATTAAGTTTTATGAATTCAATCTCACTACATACTAAGGCACTGGTTAAAATGCTCATGGCGAGAGCTGAGGACGGGATTCAAATGTCGGAGGTATTTTTAGTTGCCTGTGGAGGTTCACTGGTAGATCTCTACCCGGCCAAATTCTTCCTGGCTAGTGAAAGCTGTTTATTGCGCACTGATCTCTATACGGCCAACGAGTTTGTTCATGCGGTGCCGAAGGTGCTCGGAGAGCGGTCGGTTGTCATCTTTTGCTCGCACAGTGGTGTTACGCCAGAGATCGTTGAGGCAGTGAAAGTTGCAAAAGCAGCCGGTTCTCTCACTGTCTCACTGACTCACAATAAGTCATCCGAGCTTGCTGCTTTTTCGGATCATAATGTTGTATACGAGTGGGGTGATGAATCAAGTGTTCAAAATAATCCGATGGCAATTACGCTGGCACTTTGTCTTGAAATAGTACAACACTCGGAGGGATATGCCAATTACGACAAATTTCAGGAAGCTTTACTAAAGATAGACGATGTCGTTATAGCAGCCCGCAACAAAGTGGGCCAGCGGGTCCTGACATTTGCAGAGACTTATCAGAATGAGAAATTGTTCTATACCTTATCTAGCGGAGCCAGCTTCGGACTGGCTTATGGCTTTGCCATCTGCTCCCTGATGGAAATGCAAAGGTTGCACGCGAGCGCAATTCACTCCGGTGAATTTTTTCATGGCCCTTTCGAAATTACAGACAAAAAAACCAATTTCATTGTGTTGGTGAATGAAGGCCGCACCCGCCCACTGGATGAGAGAGTGATCACCTTTCTTAAAAGATACGCGAAGAATTATGTAATAATCGATGCCAAAGAACTCGGTATAGAGTTTCTTCCAGAGTCCGTTGTCGAGTTTTTTAATCCGATTCTGTTCTACAGCGTGCTGTGTGATTACCGGGAAGCATTGGCAAAGCTTCGTAATCATCCACTTGAAACACGCCGTTATATGGGTAAAGTGGAATACTAATTTTGATGATGGGAAATAGCGCAATGAAGGTTATAGGTATCGGTGACAATGTAGTGGACGACTACATTCACATCCGGACAATTTTTCCGGGGGGTAACGCGCTCAACTTTTCTGTATATGCTTCAATGTTGGGTTGCGACTCGGCCTATTTGGGTGTTTTTGGCAGCGATGATAGTGCCAGGCATGTGCAACGAACACTCGTCGAAACAGGCGTAGATACTTCCCATTGCCGCTGTGTTGAAGGACCAAATGGTCGGGCAATTTTGACAATCGAAGATGGTGAGAGAGTTTTTATCTCATCGAACGAGGGCGGGATTAGCAAATCCGTTCCAATGGAATTCATTTTCGACGATCTCGATTACCTGCAATCGTTTTCAATCGTGCATACAAGTGCATACAGTTACATGGATCGCTATCTATCGCAAATGCAAGGACTGAATCCTCTGGTTAGCTACGACTTTTCGGATGACTTCGAGCGCGAACATGCACTATCCCTATGCCGGTATATCGACTTCGGTTTTTTTTCCTGTTCCGAATGGACTGAAGAAGCAGCAATGGAACTTCTTGAGAAAGCTGTGAATAGAGG
>CBDTVZ010000023.1:0-18385 GCA_965363995.1 uncultured Eudoraea sp. | reverse complement strand
CTTTAAGGCTTGCAGCGCAAAAATTACCAGTAAAGACAAAATTTATAGTGGCTAGGGATTACGAAGCGGCATAATTTTTATAATTAGGATGATGAAACAATCAGAAATAAAAGAATTATCGGTAGAAGAATTGAAGGAGAAAAAGGCACAATTTAAGAAGCAGCATGCAGATCTTAAAATCGCCCACTCCGTCACTCCACTGGAAAACCCCCTTCAAATTAGGAAGGCAAGAAGAAATGTGGCGCAATTGGCTACTGAATTAACAAAAAGGGATAACCAATAATTGGTTCTGCTTTATGGAAAAAAGAAATTTAAGAAAGGAAAGAGTAGGCGTTGTAACTAGCAACAAAATGGAGAAATCTATTGTGGTTGCGGAAGTTAAGCGCGTTAAGCATCCTATGTATGGTAAGTTCGTACTGCGAACAAAAAAGTATGTTGCACATGATGAGACCAATGACTGCAATATTGGGGATACTGTTAAGATAATGGAGACACGTCCATTGAGCAGAACCAAATGTTGGAGACTGGTTGAAGTCCTAGAAAGAGCCAAATAATTATGTTACAGCAGGAATCAAGATTAAAAGTAGCAGATAATACGGGTGCCAAAGAGGTATTAACCATACGGGTACTGGGTGGTACAAAGAGGAGATATGCATCAGTGGGTGACAAAATTGTAGTCACTGTTAAAGAGGCCACTCCAAATGGCGGTATTAAGAAAGGTACTGTTTCAACGGCCGTTGTGGTAAGAACAAAAAAAGAAGTAAGGAGACCGGATGGTTCTTATATTCGTTTTGATGATAACGCCTGTGTTTTGTTAGATCCTACAGGTGAAATGAGAGGAACTCGCGTCTTCGGACCTGTTGCCAGGGAGTTGCGTGATAAACAATTCATGAAAATTGTTTCATTAGCTCCTGAGGTGCTTTAAAATATTGTAAGATGAAATTAAGAATAAAAACGGGAGATAAAGTAAGAATAATTGCAGGTGACCATAAAGGAACCGAAGGCAAAGTTACTCTTGTGGACCGTGAAAAAAATAAGGCGATCGTAGAAGGTGCCAATATGGTATCTAAACACGAAAAACCAAGTGCACAAAATCCTCAGGGAGGAATTGTAAAAAAAGAAGCTCCTATACATTTATCTAACTTATCTCTTATTGATTCCAAATCTGGTGAAACAACAAGAGTGGGCTATGAGGTAAGAGATGGGAAGAAAGTACGATTTTCTAAAAAATCTAACGAAGTAATTTAGTTATGGCTTACGTTCCAAGATTAAAGCAAGAATATGGAGAGCGAATTGTTTCGGCTCTTAAAGAAGAATTTAGTTACAAAAATGTAATGCAAGTACCCAGGCTACAAAAAATTGTGGTCAGCAGGGGTGTTGGTGCAGCGGTAGCCGATAAAAAATTGGTGGATCATGCTTTAGATGAGTTATCCATAATCACCGGGCAAAAGGCGATATCAACAATGTCAAAAAAGGATGTTGCAGCTTTTAAACTCAGAAAGGGTATGCCCATAGGAGCTAAAGTTACTCTTAGAGGTGAGCGCATGTATGAATTTTTAGATAGATTAGTGACTACAGCCTTGCCAAGGGTAAGAGATTTCCAGGGAATTAGAGCAACAGGTTTTGATGGAAGAGGAAATTACAACCTTGGTGTAACGGAGCAGATCATATTTCCAGAAATTAACATTGATAAGATCAATAGAATAAATGGAATGGATATCACTTTTGTAACAAGTGCTGATACAGATAAAGAAGCAAAATCATTGTTAACCGAATTGGGATTACCTTTTAAAAAGAATTAGTATGGCTAAAGAATCAATGAAGGCCCGTGAAAGAAAAAGGGCGAAGGCTGTAGCAAAATATGCAGAGAAGAGAAAGGCTTTAAAAGAAGCCGGCGACTACGAGGCTTTGCAAAAACTGCCTAAAAATGCTTCTCCTGTTCGTATGCACAATAGATGTAAATTGACAGGCAGGCCTAAGGGCTATATGAGAACTTTTGGTCTTTCTCGTGTGATGTTTAGAGAAATGGCCAATAAAGGATTGATTCCCGGTGTTAAAAAAGCAAGTTGGTAACCCAATATAAAAGTTAAGAAGATGTTTACAGATCCAATAGCAGATTATTTAACAAGAATTAGAAACGCCAGTAGTGCGGGTCATAGGGTAGTTGAAATTCCTGCTTCTAATTTGAAAAAAGAAGTAACTAAAATATTATTCGATCAAGGATATATTTTGAGTTATAAATTCGAGGAGAATGAGGTACAGGGAATTATTAAAATAGCCCTAAAGTATGATAGGCTTACCAAAGAACCGGTGATCAGAAAGATTCAGCGTATAAGTACGCCAGGTCTTAGAAAATATGCCAATTCCGGAGATATGCCCAGAGTACTTAATGGCTTGGGAGTTGCTATTGTGTCTACCTCTCATGGAGTTATGACAAGTAAACAAGCTCAGCGAGACAATGTTGGCGGAGAAGTTTTATGCTACGTTTATTAAGAAATAAAGAGATAGGAAAATGTCTAGAATAGGTAACAATCCAATAGAAATTCCGGAAGGAGTCACAGTTGAACTGCAGGATAATCTTATTGCTGTAAAAGGGAAATTGGGTGAATTAACTCAGGAATATTCAGGAGTATCCATAAAAGCTGAAGACGGCCAGATTCTGGTTACAAGACCTTCTGATTCTAAAGAACATAAAGCCAAACACGGCCTCTATAGATCCTTGATTTCCAATATGATTTTGGGAGTGACCAATGGATGGTCTAAAGAGCTCGAATTGGTTGGTGTTGGTTACCGTGCAGGTAATCAGGGCCAAAAGTTAGATTTGGCTTTGGGTTTCTCACATAATATTGTTTTGGATTTAGCTCCTGAAGTTAAAGTTGAGACTATTTCTGAAAAGGGAAAGAACCCAATTATAAAGCTTACCTCACATGACAAACAATTGGTAGGCCAAATTGCGGCCAAAATAAGATCATTCCGCAAACCAGAACCTTACAAAGGAAAAGGGATAAAATTTGTTGGAGAACAATTAAGAAGAAAAGCAGGTAAATCCGCTTAAGAATTGAATTATGGGATTATCAAAAACTGAAAGAAGAGAGCGTATTAGAAAAAGGATAAGAAAAGTATCCTTTGGTACAACAAAGAGGCCTAGATTGTCTGTTTTTAGAAGTAATAAAGAGATTTATGCTCAAGTAATAGACGATAATAATGGGACCACTTTAGTTGCCGCATCTTCAAGGGATAAGGAACTAAGTAAGGCAAAAGGCACAAAGGTAGAGATTGCTAACCTTGTTGGTAAAGCAGTAGCTGAAAAAGCAAAGAAAGCCGGTATAGAAGCAGTTGCTTTTGATCGTGGTGGTAATTTGTATCATGGTAGAGTAAAATCATTGGCCGAAGGTGCCAGAGAGGCCGGTCTAAAATTTTAATAGGAAATATGTTCGGGAATTACAAAAATGTAGAAATGGTTAAACCGGGAGGTCTTGAACTAAAAGACAGATTGGTTGGTGTTCAAAGAGTTACTAAAGTAACGAAAGGTGGTAGAGCTTTTGGTTTTTCTGCGATCGTCGTAGTTGGTGATGAGAATGGTGTAGTTGGTCACGGTCTTGGGAAATCTAAGGAGGTGGCTACTGCTATAGCAAAAGCCATTGATGATGCTAAAAAGAACCTGATAAGAATACCATTAACTAAAGGCACTGTGCCACATGAGCAAAAAGGTAAGTTTGGAGGGGCACGTGTTTACATTCAGCCTGCTTCCCATGGTACCGGTGTAATTGCCGGAGGTGCGGTTAGAGCCGTATTGGAATCAGTTGGAGTACAGGACGTTTTGTCCAAGTCTCAGGGATCTTCTAACCCACATAATGTGGTAAAGGCTACATTTGATGCTTTACTACAATTAAGGGATGCCAGGACTGTAGCAAAACAAAGAGGTGTTTCGTTAGAAAAAGTCTTTAAAGGATAAGAAACAAGAGTATGGCAAAGATTAGAGTTAAACAGGTAAGAAGTAGCATTAAAAGGCCACAAAATCAGAAAAGAACACTGGAGGCACTTGGATTGCATAAGATTGGTCACGTTGTGGAGCATGATGACACACCCAGTATTATTGGGATGATCAATAAGGTTAAACACTTAGTTTCTACGGAAGAAGCATAAAAAATATTTGTAATGAATTTAGGGAATTTAAAACCAGCCAAAGGATCTGTTCATAAAGCCGGGAAAACCATAGGCCGAGGCCAGGGTTCTGGTAAAGGCGGTACAGCAACAAGAGGACATAAAGGTGCTAAATCAAGATCCGGATATTCCAGGAAGATCGGTTTTGAAGGAGGTCAAATGCCTTTGCAAAGACGAGTACCCAAATTTGGTTTTACCAATATTAACAGAAAAGAATATCAGGGCATCAATCTGAATAAACTTCAGGAGCTTGCAGATAAAGGATTGGTTAAAAAAACAGTCACTGTTAAAGATCTTGTGGATAACGGAATGGCTCATAAAAACGATTTGGTTAAGATATTAGGCGGTGGTGAATTAAAGGCGTCTCTTAAAATAACCGTACATAAATTTACTGCAACTGCAAAAGCTGCTATTGAAGCTGCTGGTGGTGAAGCAATAAATTTATAAGTAAAGAAGATTATGAAGAAATTTTTTGAGGTTATATCAAATATCTGGAAAATTGATGAACTAAGGGGTAGAATTATTGTAACCCTGGGTTTGTTGGTGGTGTATCGCTTTGGTGCTCAGGTTGTTCTTCCCGGTATTGATACTTCTCAATTAGCAGGATTAGCTTCAACTACAGAATCGGGTATTTTGGGTCTTTTAAACGCCTTTACCGGTGGTGCTTTTGCCAATGCTTCTGTATTTGCTCTTGGAATTATGCCCTATATCTCTGCATCTATTGTGGTTCAGTTAATGGGAATTGCAGTGCCTTATCTTCAAAAACTAGATAAGGAAGGTGAAAGTGGAAGAAAAACAAAAAACCAGATAACCAGATGGCTAACCATTGGTATCTGTATTGTGCAGGCTCCGGCCTACCTCTATAGTCTTGGTGCCCTGGGTGTTCCGGATAGTGCATTCCTATTAGGTAAAGGCTTGAGTTTTATAGTACCCTCAGTAATCATTTTGGTAACAGGTTGTGTCTTTGCCATGTGGTTAGGAGAAAAGATTACAGATAAAGGAATTGGTAATGGTATTTCCCTCCTTATTATGATTGGTATTATAGCGAATATGCCACAATCTTTTGTTCAGGAGTTTGTTTCCAGAACGGCTAATAATACAGGCGGACTGATGTTTATGCTTATAGAAGTTATTCTTTGGTTTCTTGTTATTCTGGCCAGTGTTCTATTGGTTATGGCAACGAGGAGAATACCGGTTCAATATGCAAGGAGGACAGCCTCCGGAGGGTATGAAAAAAACATAGCGGGTTCCAGACAATATATTCCTTTGAAATTGAACGCTTCCGGTGTAATGCCTATAATTTTCGCACAGGCTATTATGTTTGCGCCAGGTTTATTAGGAAGAACTTTTAATAATACAGCAGTTGGCCAATGGATGGAGGTACAGTTTCAGGATATTTTTGGATTGGCCTATAATATTTTATTTGCAATACTGATTATAATATTTACATATTTCTATACTGCCATTACAGTTCCAACGAATAAAATGGCCGATGATTTGAAACGCAGTGGTGGTTTTATACCAGGTATCAGACCAGGTAAAGAAACAGGGGATTTTCTTGATAAGATAATGTCATTAATCACCTTGCCGGGATCCGTTTTCCTTGCCCTGTTAGCAGTATTACCTGCCGTAGTGGTTAAATTATTGGATATTCAGGCGGGATGGGCCTTATTTTATGGAGGTACATCACTTTTAATCATGGTAGGGGTAGCTATTGATACTGTACAGCAGGTTAATTCGTACTTGTTGAACAGGCATTATGACGGATTGATGAAATCAGGTAAAAACCGAAAAGTTGCATAAGTTATGGCCAAACAAGCACCCATAGAACAAGACGGTAGCATTATAGAGGCTTTGTCCAATGCAATGTTTCGTGTGGAACTTGAAAATGGACATGTGGTTACTGCTCATATTTCCGGGAAGATGCGTATGCATTATATAAAATTGTTACCCGGAGATAAGGTAAAACTGGAAATGAGCCCATACGATTTAACAAAGGCTAGAATTACATATAGATACTAACAAAGACGAAATGAAAGTTAGAGCATCCATAAAGAAAAGAAGTGCCGAATGCAAAATAGTACGCAGAAAAGGTACATTGTACGTAATCAATAAAAAGAATCCTAGATTCAAACAAAGACAAGGGTAATTATGGCAAGAATTGCAGGTGTAGATATACCAAAACAAAAAAGAGGTGTCATAGCACTTACCTATATTTTTGGTATCGGTAAAAGCAGGGCACAAGAGATATTAGAGAAAGCCCAGGTAAATCTGGATAGCAAAGTATCAGATTGGAACGATGAGGAAATTGGTCGTATTCGTGATGCTGTTTCCTCTTATAAAATTGAAGGGGAACTTCGTTCTGAAAATCAGTTGAATATTAAGCGTCTGATGGATATTGGCTGTTACAGAGGAATCCGACACAGATCTGGACTTCCACTTAGAGGACAGAGGACCAAGAATAATTCCAGGACCAGGAAAGGAAAAAGAAAAACAGTTGCAAATAAGAAAAAAGCAACTAAATAATTAGCATAATATGGCAAAGACAAGTACCAAAGCAGCTAACAAGCGCAAGGTAATCGTTGAATCGGTTGGTGAAGCCCATGTAACGGCTTCCTTTAATAACATAATAATTTCTTTGACCAACAAAAAAGGCGATGTTATTTCATGGTCTTCTGCTGGAAAGATGGGATTTAGAGGTTCTAAAAAGAATACTCCTTATGCCGCTCAGGTAGCAGCTGAAGAATGTTGCAAAGTTGCTCATGATGCGGGATTGAGAAAAGTAAAAGTTTATGTAAAAGGACCAGGTAACGGAAGAGAATCTGCGATTCGTTCTATTCACAATGCAGGCATTGAAGTTATTGAGATTGTGGATGTAACACCATTACCACATAACGGTTGCAGACCACCCAAAAGAAGAAGAGTTTAATTAAGTTACAAATTTATAAAAGGTTAATTCACAGGAAGTGCAATTACGATTATCGAAGGATAAGCCTTAATTCATAATCACATTTCCAAATTAAAAGAAGATGGCAAGATATACAGGACCTAAATCAAAGATCGCACGTAAATTCGGCGAAGCAATTTTCGGAGACGACAAAGCTTTCGAGAAAAAAAACTATCCCCCGGGACAACACGGTAATAACAGACGTCGTGGTAAAAAATCTGAATATGCTGTCCAATTGATGGAAAAGCAGAAAGCAAAATATACCTATGGTATATTGGAGAAACAATTCAGAAACCTTTTTGCCAGAGCTAACAGGAGTAAAGGTGTAACCGGTGAAGTACTTCTACAATTTTGTGAAGCACGTCTTGATAATGTAGTTTACAGGATGGGAATTGCAAATTCCAGAAGAGGCGCAAGACAGCTGGTTTCTCATAGACACATTACTGTTAATGGTGAATTGGTAAGTATTGCTTCTTATGCCTTAAAAGCTGGTGATGTTATAGGGGTGCGGGAAAAATCAAAATCGCTTCAGACCATACAAGATGCACTTAGCGCAAATAGCAGTGTGTATGAATGGATGACATGGAATAATGATAAAATGGAAGGAAATTTTGTTTCCATTCCAGAAAGAATTCAGATTCCGGAGAATATTAAAGAACAATTAATCGTGGAGTTATACTCTAAATAAAATCAACACAAATCCGACTATGGCATTATTAAATTTTCAGAAGCCCGATAAAGTTATAATGATAGATTCCTCAGATTTCGAAGGCAAATTTGAATTTCGCCCTTTGGAACCTGGTTATGGTTTGACTGTTGGGAACGCCTTGCGAAGGGTATTGCTTTCTTCTTTGGAAGGATTTGCAATTACATCCGTAAGAATTGATAAAGTAGAGCATGAATTTTCTGTTATTGAAGGTGTTGTGGAAGATGTTACCGAAATCATCCTCAACCTTAAACAAGTTCGATTTAAAAGACAAATTGAAGATGTTAATGAGGAAACCGTTTCCATATCTGTAAGTGGTAAGGATCAGCTTACTGCAGGAGATTTTCAAAAATTCATCTCTGGTTATCAGGTGCTAAACCCTGAACTGGTTATTTGCAACATGGAGCCAAAGGTGAGCATAAATATGGAGGTAATCATTGAAAAAGGTCGTGGTTATGTGCCAGCAGAAGAAAATAAAAAGTCTAATGCACCTTTGGGAAGTGTAGCTATCGATTCAATTTTTACCCCGGTAAAAAATGTAAAATACAGCATTGAAAACTTCCGTGTAGAGCAAAAAACGGATTATGAGAAATTGGTATTTGAGATCGTTACCGATGGTTCTATTCATCCAAAAGAGGCATTGACAGAAGCGGCTAAAGTACTGATACATCATTTCATGTTGTTTTCTGATGAACGTATTACTCTTGAAGCTGATGAAATAGCGCAAACAGAGACCTACGATGAAGAATCTCTGCATATGCGTCAGCTTTTAAAGACTAAACTGGTTGATATGGATCTTTCTGTTAGAGCATTAAATTGTTTAAAAGCTGCGGAAGTAGATACATTAGGCGATTTGGTTTCGTTCAATAAGAACGATTTAATGAAATTCAGGAACTTTGGTAAAAAATCATTGACAGAATTAGAAGAGCTGGTTATAAACAAAGGCCTTAATTTTGGGATGGATCTTTCAAAGTACAAATTAGATAAGGATTAATTTATCAATAAAGACAGGACTTTTCCTGTTTTTAGTAAGCATTTATATAAGTAACGATGAGACACGGTAAAAAAGTCAATCATTTAGGAAGAAAGTCAGCTCATAGAAAAGCTATGTTGGCAAACATGGCTTGTTCGTTGATTGAACATAAAAGAATTAATACAACTGTGGCAAAGGCTAAAGCCTTAAAGCAGTTTATAGAGCCAATAATAACTAAATCAAAAGCTGAAAATAATCAGACTACTGAAAAAGGAACCCATAACAGGCGTATCGCATTTAAGAACCTAAGGGATAAGTATGCGGTTACAGAATTATTTGGTAGTGTTTCCGACAAGGTTGGTGAACGGCCCGGAGGTTATACCCGAATTATTAAATTGGGAAACAGGCTTGGAGATAACGCAGATATGGCAATGATAGAACTTGTTGACTATAATGAGATTTACAATGCTGGTAAAGCTGCTAAAAAGAAAACTACAAGAAGAAGTAGAAGAGGTAAAAAAGCTGATGAGGCCGTAGTTGAAAAAGCTACTGAAAGCACTGTAGTTGAAGAGGCCGCGGAAGTGGTTACAGAAGAAACAAAGGAGACAGAGGCTGTAGAAACGGAGGAAGCAACTCAGGAAATTGAGGAGGTTAAAAAACCAGAGGCAACTAAAGAAGAAGTGTCAGAACCTGAAGCAACTGATCCAGAAGATTCCGAAGTAAAGAAAAATGATTCTGAAGCATAAATTGTTTATAAAATCTTTAATATTTAATAAAGGATAGACCTAAAAGTCTATCCTTTTTTTTATGTTTATTTGTCAAACGCAATCTTAATTAGCAATATGAAGTATCAATCCAAAAAGAAAGCACTATTATTATTGGAAGACGGGACCATTTTCTTTGGTAAGGCAGTAGGTAACAAAGAAGGAACTGCATATGGAGAAGTTTGTTTTAATACCGGGATGACTGGTTATCAGGAAATATTTACAGATCCTTCTTATTTCGGTCAGCTTATGGTTACTACAAATGCTCACATAGGTAATTATGGGACCAATATGGATGAGGTGGAATCCGGTTCTGTAAAAATATCGGGATTGATATGTAAGAATTTCAGCTATGAGTATTCAAGACCCATTGCAGATCATAGTCTGGAGGAATTTTTGGACGCAAGTAATCTATTTGCTATTTCCGATGTAGATACCAGGGCCCTGGTAAGCCATATTCGGGATCAGGGTGCCATGAATGCTGTAATCTCTACGGAAGTAGAAGACATAGACAGCTTAAGGGAATCCTTAAAAAAAGTGCCTAATATGGAAGGATTAGAACTTGCTTCGAAAGTATCAACCACTGAACCTTATTTTTTTGGAAATGAGAATGCCAAATACAAAATAGCAGCCTTGGATATTGGAATAAAAAATAACATTTTACGTAATCTGGCTAAAAGAGATGCTTATATAAAAGTTTTTCCTTACAATGCTACCTATGAGGAAATGAGCGAATGGCAACCCGATGGTTTTTTTATTTCCAACGGGCCCGGAGACCCGGAACCTTTGCATGAGGCTGTCGGGGTAGCTCGCAAGATTATGGCTAATGATAAACCTTTATTTGGAATTTGCCTCGGTCACCAGGTTATTGCGTTGGCCAATGGTATATCTACATACAAAATGCATAATGGTCACAGAGGGATAAACCATCCGGTATTGAACCTTTTAACAGGTAAAGGTGAAATTACCTCTCAAAACCATGGGTTTGCCATAAGCAGGGAAGAAACGGAATCTAATCCCGAAATTGAAATTACACATGTCCATCTAAACGACAAAACCGTGGCCGGTATAAGGGTACAAAATAAAAATGTTTTTTCAGTTCAATATCACCCTGAAGCCAGTCCGGGACCTCATGATGCAGATTATCTTTTTGATCAATTTTTTGAAATGATCGCTTCCACTGTTAATAAAGATACATTGGTTTAAGGAATTGTTATATTCCTATCTTTATGAGGCTCAATATAACGTTGTGTCCATCCTCCTTTTGTATCTTTGTCAAATATTTCAACCTTAAAATTTAACAATATGAGTACCATAATTGATGTGCATGCAAGACAGATTCTGGATTCAAGAGGAAATCCGACTGTAGAAGTAGATGTTATAACCGAAAATGGCGTTTTAGGACGCGCGGCAGTTCCTTCCGGTGCTTCTACCGGTGAACATGAAGCCGTTGAATTACGAGATGGAGGGAAGGCCTTTATGGGTAAAGGTGTTACTAAAGCCGTAGAAAATGTAAATAATATTATAGCCAAAAAAATAGTTGGGATGTTGGTTTTTGATCAAAACCTAATAGACCAGACCATGATAGAACTGGATGGTACACCAAATAAATCTAAATTGGGAGCCAATGCAATCTTAGGAGTGTCTTTAGCAGTTGCTAAAGCGGCTGCCAATGAGCTGGGAATGTCATTGTACAGATATGTAGGTGGTGTTAGTGCTAATACTTTACCGGTACCCATGATGAATATAATTAATGGTGGCTCGCATTCAGATGCGCCTATAGCCTTCCAGGAATTTATGATTATGCCAATCAAGGCAAAAAGCTTTTCGCATGCTATGCAAATGGGGACTGAAATATTTCATAATCTTAAAAAAGTATTGCATGGTCGAGGCTTGAGCACTGCTGTAGGTGATGAAGGTGGGTTTGCGCCTACGTTGGATGGTACAGAAGATGCAATAGAGACTATTGGACTAGCTGTTAAAAATGCCGGATATTCTTTTGGTGATGAGGTTATGATTGCACTTGATTGTGCTGCTGCAGAATTCTATGAGAATGGTAAGTATGATTATACCAAATTTGAAGGAGATTCGGGCGCGGTTCGTACCTCAGATGAACAAGCAGCGTATTTGGCAGATCTTAGTAAAAAATACCCTATAATATCTATTGAAGACGGGATGGATGAAAACGACTGGGACGGCTGGAAGACGTTAACGGATATGATTGGTGATAGCGTTCAATTAGTTGGAGACGATTTATATGTTACCAATGTAGAAAGATTATCACGGGGAATTAAGAGCGGGATTGCCAATTCCATACTCATAAAAGTTAACCAGATTGGCACGCTTACAGAAACTATTGCCGCTGTGAATATGGCTAAAAACGCGGGATATACTTCCGTAATGTCACACAGATCAGGGGAAACGGAAGATAATACTATTGCAGATTTAGCCGTAGCACTTAATACCGGTCAGATAAAAACAGGTTCTGCTTCCAGAAGTGATCGTATGGCTAAATATAACCAATTGCTTCGCATAGAGGAAGAACTAGGTGATGTAGCATATTATCCACAGGAAAAAGCATTCAAAGTAAAATAGAGATAATCCGCAAAATTATTAAAGCCTTTCTTACTAAGAAAGGCTTTTTTATTGAAATAGATTTATTGAAATAACGAATAATAAATCTCGAACTCGAAGACTATTTGAATAAGAATTAATCTGTGTGGCAGTACCGAGCGAATCTAAATGAAAATGGTCATTCGAACTTTGAAGTAGCTGTTTATTAGAACAACTATTTTTCTTTAATTTTTACACTTCTTATTCACCTCAGTAATTGTTAACGTCCTTCCTTTTTCTTAAATTTACACTACCGTTCTATAAATTTAAATCAAGCACATGTCAGAAAAAGCTACGTTGCAAGTTAATGGGGAAAAGTATGAATTTCCTGTTATTGAAGGCACTGAAAATGAATTTGCCATTGATATAAAAACTTTAAGGTCGTCTAGTGGCGTAATAACCCTGGATCCCGGTTATAAAAATACAGGTTCCTGTGAAAGTGCTATTACTTTTTTAGACGGTGAGAAAGGTATTCTCAGGTACCGCGGATATGCCATTGAAGAATTAGCAGAAAAAGCAGACTTCCTTGAAGTTGCGTATTTACTAATTTTTGGAGAATTACCTGACAAAGAGCAACTTACAAAATTTCATAAGGATATTAAAGCAGAGTCACATGTAGACGAGGAAATGAAAAAAATCCTTGACGGATTTCCCAAATATGCGCATCCGATGGGTGTTTTATCGTCATTAACCAGTGCTCTGATCGCTTTTAATCCAAGTTCTGTAAACGTGTCTTCAGATGAGGATATGTATCACGCAATAGTTCGGATTTTAGCTAAATTTCCTGTTTTGGTCGCCTGGACCCTGCGGAAGAAAAAAGGTCTCCCGCTGGAATATGGAAGCAGCTCATTGGGTTATGTGGAAAATATTCATAAAATGATGTTTAGAAAGCCTGATGAAGAATATCAAAAAAATGAAATCGTAATTGAAGCTTTGGACAAACTATTAATTCTTCATGCAGATCATGAACAGAATTGTTCTACTTCAACTGTTAGAATAGTTGGTTCGTCTCACGCAGGATTATTTGCTTCGCTTTCTGCCGGCATTTCTGCACTTTGGGGCCCTTTACATGGGGGTGCTAATCAGGCCGTTCTGGAAATGCTTCAGGCGATTGATGATGATGGAGGTGATACCAGTAAGTATATGGCTAAGGCCAAAGACAAAAATGATCCATTCAGATTGATGGGATTTGGACACAGGGTATACAAGAATTTTGACCCAAGGGCTAAGATTCTTAAAAAGTCAGCAGATGAGGTTTTGGCAGATCTTGGGATTGCTGATCCTATATTGGATATTGCCAAAGGTCTTGAGAATGAAGCACTGGAAGATCCGTATTTTGTAGATCGGAAGCTGTATCCAAACGTTGATTTCTATTCCGGTATCATCTATAGGGCCTTAGGAATACCAACAGATATGTTTACCGTAATGTTTGCCTTAGGTCGTCTTCCCGGATGGATAGCCCAATGGAAGGAAATGAGGCAAAGAGGTGAACCAATAGGAAGACCACGACAAGTTTATATAGGAGAAAATTTAAGACCTTTTAAAGCAGTTGAAAAACGATAGCCTTACATAGACACAAGAAATGCTGCATTTAAACGTCTATGATGAGACATCCAGGTTAAGATCTGTAGTATTGGGTACAGCTCAAAGTAATGGCCCCATACCCAAGCCGGAAGACGCTTATGACCCTAAATCTCTTGAACATATCCTGGCCGGCACTTATCCCCTTGAACAGGATATGATTGAGGAAATGGAAGCATTTGCTGCTGTTTTTAAAAAGTACGATGTGGAGGTGTTCAGACCCGAGATAATTGCTGATTGTAACCAGATTTTTTCGAGAGATATAGCCTTTGTCATAGAGGATAAACTTATCAAAGCCAATATACTTCCGCACCGGGAGGAAGAATTTCAGGCCATACTTCATGTTCTTGAATTTATTGCCCTGGAAAACATCTTATATCCACCAGAGGAAGTCCATATAGAAGGTGGGGATGTAATGCCATGGAAAGACTACATTTTTATTGGCACCTATACCGGTCATGATTATCCAGATTATATTACGGCAAGGACCAATTGGGAAGGTGTGGAATACATCAAGAAGATGTTTCCCCACAAAAAGGTAAAACCCTTTGAATTGCGTAAATCAATCAGTCATCCAAAAGAAAATGCCCTTCATCTCGATTGTTGTTTTCAACCCATTGGCCATGATAGGGCCATCATTCATAAAAATGGTTTCCTGATTGAAGAAGAATACGAATGGCTGGTTTCGCATTTTGGTAAAGAAAATATATTTGAAATTACCGGCGATGAAATGTATCACATGTTTAGTAATGTATTTTCTATAAGTCCGGATGTCATTGTCTCCGAAAGAAAGTTTACAAGGCTGAATAACTGGCTCAGAGACCAGGGTTTTACTGTAGAGGAAATACCATATGCCGAGGTCTCAAAGCAGGGCGGGTTATTAAGATGCAGTACCATGCCTTTAGTCCGGGACTAACACATTTGTCGGACTGATTTTTATAATGAAAATTGGCTTATCAGGGTTGATCAGTTGCATTTGACCATTAAAATTTACTTTCTCCACTTTTTAATTTTTAGCACTTCTATTTAAGAATTTGATTAATGATTAATATCTATTACCAGATAGTATTGTTATACTATAGGTTGAAATTTGTAGCTAAATGATTTGGGAAATGGTTACTTTTATCCTGAATTTTTAAGTAACTAATGAAGCAGATTACCAACACCATTTTGATGATTCGCCCGGTACAATTTCGCATGAACGAACAGACCGCGGTGAATAACTATTTTATGGAAGATATCGACCTCCAAAACAATGCAATTAACCTGAAGGCACAGAAGGAGTTTGATACATTTGTTGATGTTTTAAGGGCTATAGGAATTGAGGTTATAGTGATTGAGGATAAACCTGATCCCGACACACCCGATTCAATTTTTCCAAACAACTGGATTTCTTTTCATTCAAATGGTACGGTAGTCATTTATCCGATGTTCGCCGAAAATCGCAGAAAGGAGCGAAGAGAGGATATTCTTGATATTCTTGAAGCCAATGGTTTCCTGATAGAGAATATAATGGACTATACTTCTGCGGAAAAAGAAGGGCTTTTTCTGGAGGGTACAGGAAGTATTTTAATGGACCGTGTAAATCAAAAAGCGTATTGTGCACTTTCTGACCGTGCGCATGAAGAACTTTTAATTGAGTTTTGTGAAGACTTTGAAAGTACTCCGGTGATTTTTACAGCATATCAATCCGTTAATGGTGAGCGATTACCTATATACCATACAAATGTTATGATGTGTATGGGCGAGACCTATGCCGTAATTTGTTTAGACGCTATAGATGATAAGAAAGAAAGAAAAAACGTATTAAATCATCTGAAACAAGACGGGAAAGAAATTATTAGCATCACTGAGGAACAAATGCATCACTTCGCAGGAAATATGCTTCAGGTAGCCGATGCGTCAGATCAACGTTATTTAATTATGAGTACTGCAGCATATAACAGCCTCAGACCGGATCAGATTAGTGTTTTGGAAAAGTACAACCCTATAGTGCATAGCACTTTAGATACCATTGAGACCTGCGGCGGCGGAAGTGCCCGTTGTATGATGGCGGAGGTGTTTTTGCCCAAACGATAAATTTAAAACACTTTGTCCAAACTAACTCTTATTTATCAGATACTGTAAATTCCCGAATGGCCTTATTGGGTTCCATAATATCATATCCTTCCCAGAATTCAGGATTGTAACTCGAAAGATATGTGGCTTTAACAGTTTCATTTTCAACCGAATTGGAAAATTCCCCGGGGCTTATTAGCTCGGAATCAAAGACTACTATCTCGTATTTTTCTGTATTGAAGTTAATAATATCCAGCTCCATAGACAATTCATTTTGCTTCCTTCTTCCTTTTACATTCTTGTTTTTCTCTATTACGCTCAATGGTCTTGTAATACCCATTTTACGACCGAATACCTTATCAATAAATCGCAAATCATACTTATTATTACTTCCCTTACTGAAAATAGTAGTTCCCTTATAAGTGATCTCCTCATAGGATAATCCCAATAATTTAATTCTTTTCAATGAATTTACATTCTCATAGTCTATACGCATTATTGCAAAATCTTCTATGTTTACATAGATCGTTCCTCTAAAGTCTTCCGACCTTTTTGGATCAAATTCTATCACATATACGCCATCGTCATCCAGGGCAGTAAATCCTTTTAATTTAAATTCATAGCGGTTAGATTTGTCAATAAAATTTAGTTTAGTCTCATCATTATAGAAGAGTTCGGAATAAAGAGTGTGCAGTTGTTCTTTTTTGGATAAAAGAAAATGTTTATTATCATCGTCTTTGAGTTCATCTTCTAACTCAGCCGCCTCGTCTGAAGAATCAAATAGGGAATCTAACTCTACTTTTTGACCAAACCAGCCCGACTTAATTTTTAAATAGGAATCCGGTTTTACATTTTCTTTAAAAATGCGCTCTAATTTGGCCGAAAGAGCCTCCATAGAGCCTTCATTATTTTTATCGTATAATTCAGCCGCCTTTTCTATGTATAAGCGGTACTCGTCCGGTTTTCTGTAAAAATCACACAAACTTTCTGTATAGTATGATGCATTTCTTGGTAAAATGGAGACCACACTGTCCAGAAATTTTTTATTTAGCTCTTCAATGGTAGATTTTTCAAATTCAATATCCAGTTTAGTCATGGTATTGAGGCTGGATTGCCTAAAGAACAAGCGCTGTTTTATGGGTTCTCTATTATAATTTGTCGGTAAATTTTCTTTTACTTTTTCAATGATTTCATCAATGCTGAGATCATTGTTAAATAGATATACTTCATTTAGTTCGATAGCCCGGGGTTCTATATAAATAACACTATCCAAAGTGGCCTTAAAGTGGATAGCTGTTTTTTTATAGCCCATACTGGATATATAGATGGAATCTTGCTGTTCCAGCCTGGATTTTAAATTTATACTAAATCTGCCTTCCTCGTTAGTAATAATACCGCGATGCTCGGTAAATTGGATCGTTGCATAGGGAATACCTTCGTTAGTTTTGGTGTCTACTACCCTCGAGGAAATAGATTGGCAATGCATAGATAAAGAAGCAAGCAGGAATATGTAAATAAAAATATTAGAAAAGGGTTTGCTCATAAGTTATATTATTGATTACTATTTCATTTAAGACGAATTAACCTCATAAAACGTTACTAATGTTTATAAAATAATTATGCCTTTGCCAGATTTCTTATCATACCTCCAAAAATGAAATAATGAAAAGGAAGTACGCTATACCAGTATAGCCTGCCTTTTAGCCCTCTTGGCCTAAATGTAGCCGTCTGATGTAATACACTGTCTTCATCAATTCTAAATTCTAACCAGGCTTCCCCGGGCAAACGCATTTCCGCAAATAGCAGAAGTCGTTTATTTTTTTTATCGGCCAATAGCACTCGCCAAAAATCCAGGGAATCTCCTGGAAATAATTTATCAGGATGTGTACGCCCGCGCCTTAGGCCAACACCGCCTATTAGTTTATCTATAAACCCTCTGATCCTCCATAACCAATTGCCATAGTACCAGCCATTATCTCCGCCAATCTTCCAGATATTCTTTAAAACTGCTTCCTTATCCTGTACTTTAAGTTTTTTCTCGTCTTTAAGTACACCGTATTTAGGTACCTGGATAAACTTTCCCAGATTTTTATTTAATCTTCCGCTAATCATGCTATCCTTCCAGCTACTTACGACAAGGTTTTGTTCAATTTTTATAAACGCCATATCTATCGCCTCCTCATAAGTATGTGTTTTTATCCCCAATAATTCTTCGAGTTGGTTGTCCTTAGCCACTACTTCAATTTTCATGCTGTCTACAAGGTTTAAAGCCAATTTATAGGAAGTTGAAGTAACAAAATACAACCAATAAGAAGATAACTTAGGGGTCATTACAGGAACCGTAATAATCCAGTTTTTGAAGCCCCTTATCCGCGCGTATCGCTTTAGCATTTGCTTATAAGTAAGGACATCCGGACCGGCAATGTCAAAAGATTGATTATATGTTTCTTTGTTACCCAGTACACCGGTCAGAAAGTGCATAACATCCCTAATGGCAATAGGCTGGGTTTTAGTGAGGACCCACTTTGGTGTAATCATAACCGGCAACTTTTCGCAGAGGTCACGAATTATTTCAAAAG
>CBDTVZ010000022.1:0-18688 GCA_965363995.1 uncultured Eudoraea sp. | reverse complement strand
CACATTATGGCGATTTATATAAGAAAACCATTGTTGCCGCTAAAAATATTCACCTCTATACCTATGCGAATGCCGTCGATATCAAAACCGAGGATACTATATCCCAAGTTACCGAGGTCGTTGTAAAGAACTATGCAGGGAGGACACATACGGTGCGTGCTAAGCACTTTATCATGGCTTGTGGAACAATTCAGAATGCCCGCATGTTGCTAGCTGCAAATTCTCAGGCACCACAAGGCTTGGGTAATGACAATGATTTGGTTGGTAGATATTTTCAGGAACATATAGAAGTGGCTTCTGCTGAATTGTGGTTAGCTAAACCATTTCCTACAGATTTGTATTCATGGGATTATGGAGAAACAAAGGCAAGTGCAGAGTTGGCCATTACAGAAGAGGTGCAGACGAAAGAAAAAATGTTGAACGGGACTGCGTCACTTTTACCCCTTAGTGTTGGCAAACATCAAAAACCCAGAATGGAAACCTGGCAAGACGGTGACCCTAGAAAAAGTTCGGATAACATGTTTGCAAACTGGAATGAGGCAGCAGAAAAGGCCAAAGGAGAGAAAGGAAACATTGAACGTGCCTATTTGCTCAGCACCCGAATCGAACAGGCTCCGAATCCAAATTCAAGAATTACCCTTGGAGAGGAAAAGGACGCACTTGGCGTGCCCAGAGCCAATCTTCATTGGCAGTTGACGGCTCTTGATAAATACAGTATTCGAAAAATTTATCAAATACTAGGCCAGCAGGTAGGTATTGCAGGGATTGGCAGAATTAGAATTAATGAATTTTTGAGAGACGAAAATGTCGATACTTTCCCGGATAACACCACTGCAGGGTGGCATCATATGGGCACAACTAGAATGGCTAACGACCCGAAGAAAGGAGTTGTAGATTCCAATTGCCAGGTTCATGGTATTTCAAATTTGTTCATTGCCGGAGCAGCATGCTACCCAACTTCCGGGGCACCTAATCCTACACTTACTTTAACGGCATTATCACTTAGACTATCAAATTATTTAAAAAACAAAATGTAATAGCATATTCAATCAGAAACTGTCTTTTGCAATTGATTTAAACGTTGGTGGTAATTAGAACAATTCAGATTATAAAGATTAATATCCTAAAATTTAAAATTTTCCTCTTTGAAATTGACAAGAAAATATGAAAGGAAATAAGCATATTGAAAGAGATGGCCATAGTGCAACAAAAATTTTTGACAACAGAAGTTTAGAAATTGATTATAGAACTTTAATCCCAATATTAAAAACAGGAATGATTGTTTTGGATGTTGGATGTGGTACAGGTGCTATTTCAAAGGATATAGCAAATTTTATTGGAAATAGTGGAAAAGTAATTGGAATTGATAATACCGAAAAATTTATAGAAAGCGGAAAGCAAACTTATAAGTATGTTGAGAATTTGGAGTTGATCCATGTTGATTTATTTGAATTTGAGCCACAACAAAAATTTGATTTAATAGTATCTGCCCGTGTTTTACAATGGCTAAGTAATCCAAAAGATGCTCTAAAAAGAATGAAAAGCTTACTTAAACCTAATGGGCAAATATCTATACTTGACTATAACCATGAAAAATTAGAATGGAATCCAAATCCTCCACAATCTATGAAATCATTTTACGAAACTTTTTTAAAGTGGCGGAAAGACGAAGGAATGAATAATAAAATTACCGATGATTTATCAGATATGATGCAAGAAGTCGGATTTCATTCAATTGAGGTAATAAATTCAAATGAGTATTACGAGCGAATAAGAGAAGATTTCAAGTCAAAAGTGGGGATTTGGTCAAAAGTAGCCAGTTCAATGCAAATGGTTGAAGAAGGATATATAGACAACGACTTGAGACTTAGAGCTATTGCGGAATATGATAATTGGGTAGAAAATGATGCGATTTCAATGACAATGAAGTTGAATGAAGTGAGAGGGAAAAATTAAAACAAGACCAATGCAAAAATTAATGTTACCAAGCATTTCAACAAATTGGCATTTTCCAATAATGATTCTTGCTTCATTTATAATTTTCTTTGTTGTAATCAGGATAGTCATTGGAAAACAAGAATTTATAGAAAATAAAAAACTGATTTTTTTACTTTCTGTAATCGTTGTAATTATTGGAATGTTATTCGGAAAGTATGGTGCTAATTGGGGACTAAAATGGTGGATTTATTATACAATCCCAGTATTAATGAACGTTTTGTTACCCCCACTGGTCTTAAAAATGAATTTTAAGAGGACTTTACTGTATTTAGTACTGAGCTTCTTATCTGCACCATTAATCCATGCATTTTTCTCAATTTATTTTGGTTGGACTGAATACATGCCTTTTTGGAAAATTTAACGGAATGATATGAAAAAATGGCTGCTATATGTTTTCACACTTGGATTAGCAGTTTATTGGGCTTCAAATCTTATTTTATGGTTTCCCTGGAGCTATAACACAACCTTAGGAATAACATTAATGTTAACTATAAATCCCTTTTTATGGGCTTATGCGACTTTCCTGGCATTAAAAACCTATCCAAAATCAAATTTGATCAATGGAGCCTTGATAATTTCGTTAATCTTCCTTCTTTTGGCTTCAATAATGGACTATATATTCTTTGGACTTATTAGAAATGCAATGGAACAATTATATCATCCCACCACGTTTTACGGATACGGATTTTTAATAAGTTTACCTTTTGTTTTAGTTCTTATTTTAAATAATCGTATTTCACGACTGAAAAAAACGACTAAAAATTCGGATATTGTAAAAGCGGTAATAAGTGGACTTGCTTGCTTTGGAATATTGATTCTAATAATCGTTTTAGATATTAAAATTTAAATAAAGACGTAATTCCAACACAGCGCATGAATAAGGTCGGAATCTGTACTTAAACCAAAAAAACATATAAATTCAAAGTACAGGCTTAACCGAAAAGAGAGCGAATAAAAAAATGCTGCTTTTCACATATAGGAACATTCGCAACAATTGGATAATAAATAAATATGAAAATAAAAACAATACTTACCGGATTGAGTTTTTTGTTGACCACTTATCTTATTAATGCTCAAAGTGAGCTTCATATTCCAAAAGAAATTCAAAAAGCCTATAAGAACGATACGAGATCAAAAGATGGTAAGCCCGGAATTAAATATTGGCAAAATAGTGTAACATATGATATAGATGTTGTTGTTACTCCCGAAACAAGAGCAATCGATGGAAAAGAAACAGTCGTTTTTAAAAACAATAGCCCAGACGAATTACCCACAATAGTTGTCCGTCTGTATTATGATGTTTTCAAAAAGGGAAATGCAAGGGGAATGGCCGTAAATGAAGAGGATATTGGGGAAGGAGTCAACATAAAAGAACTTACCGTTAATGGTGAGAAATATGATATGACCAACAGAGGTAAGGTTCAAAGATCAGGCACGAATCTAATCATTACATTAACAGAACCTCTAAAATCTGGAAGTGAGGTGACTTTAGGTTTTCAATGGGAACAAAAGGTGCCGCTTACTATAAGACGAACAGGAGCCATAGATAGTACCTCTTTCTTTGTTGCCTATTGGTATCCACAAGTAGCTGTATATGATGACATTTTTGGATGGGATAGAATAAACTATACCTTCGACACGGAGTTTTATAATAACCTGGCGAATTTTGATGTAAACATTACCGCACCTGATAATTTTCTGGTTTGGGCTACAGGAACCCTGGAAAATAGCTCGGCGGTACTCCCTTCAAAAATCCATGAGCGATACTTAAGAGCAAAGACTTCAACCGAGCTTGTTAAGGTGGTTACAAAAGAGGACTTAACCAATTTAGAATTAAAAAGTAGCACCTGGAATTATAAGGCTACGGAAGTTTCGGATTTTGCCTTTGCTATGAGTGACCATTTTCTCTGGGATGCTCTATCTCAGAAGGTATCGGGCAATGATGTGCTAATCAGTACAGCCTATCCAATGGAAAAAGTAGAAGATTACAGCGAAGTGACTCTTGTTCAGCAAAAGACAATGAAACACTTCTCAGAAGATATTCCCGGCATCCCCTATCCATATCCGTCATTCACCACATTTATTGGCCTTAGAGGTGGGGGTATGGAATTTCCAATGATGGCTAATAATGATGGCCCGGGCGAAGGCGTAACTATCCATGAGATGTTTCATACTTATTTCCCAATGTATGTAAGAATTAATGAAAGACGATTCGCCTGGATGGACGAAGGTTGGGCCGACTTTATTACTGCCTTGGTTACACACAAATATTTTTCAGATGAGGATAATACTGCTTCATTTTACTCCAGTTTTAAGTTTGGCATGCAAGGTTCCATTGGGACTATTGGCGATTTGCCAGCTGTAACCTCTTCGCAGTATATGGGTAACAATTATGGATATCACTCTTACGCCCTACCGGGATTTACCTATGCGCTTCTTTATCAGCATCTTGGTGAAGAAAAATTTCTGGAAGTATTTAGAGAATATATTCGCCGATGGGCTAAGAAATCACCCACGCCCTATGATTTTTTCTACACTTTTGAAGATGTGAGCGGGGAAGATCTTAGCTGGCTTTGGGATTCTTGGTATTTTAAAATGGGTTATCCCGATGTGGCTATCGAGTCCTATAAGAATGGTAAACTTGTAGTCAAGAGGCTCGGAGAAAGACCTGTACCTGTTAGTGTGAATGTTGAATACCAAACTAAAATAAATGGTAAACCTAAAACGTATTCTACGATTGTTGGTTCATCTGTGTGGCAAGATGACAACAATAGGTTGACTATAAGAATCCCGAATGAAAAACAAGTAGAGTCCTTTGCTGTGAATTCTGACTTTCCTGATTTTAATGAGCTGGACAATTATTTTCCTCCTCTGGCAGAGCGCTATAAAAAGCTTGATTTAAATAAAGATGTTTTAGGTGTGTATAAGGTAAATGAATTTCCTGTTGAAGCTGTCATTACTGAAAAAGAAGGGATTTTCTTTATGGAAATAACTCGTTCCGGATTGTCTGGATACTTATTGCCGATAGATAAAAATAATTTTACAACAACAGACGGTACGATGGAATTAAATTTTAAAGAGGAAGCAGGAAAAGTAGTAGGGATTGAGATCAAAATGGAGGCCTATGGAATTAAAGTCACTGGGCAGAAGAAATAGTTTTATTAAATAAATAACTATGTAAAAGTCCTAAACAACATATATAAAAATAAAATAAAGGTCGGTTTTAAACTGAAAATTCGTAAGTAGAAATCCGCTACCTTTCATAGACAAACGCGTTTGGCATAATTAAACTACAAAAACAGTAACTATGAACCCAATAATTAGAAATATTTTGGCTGTAATAGCAGGATGGTTAATTGGAAGTGTTATTAATTTAAGTCTGATCAAAATTGGTCATGGTACATTTCCGATTGAAGGTATTGACCCAAATGATATGGAGGCTTTAGCGAACGTAATGCCGACATTAGACTTTAAATATTTTATTTTCCCATTTTTAGCACACGCAATAGGCACCTTGATTGGAGCTGTCATTGCCGGGTTGATTGCCGCAACCCACAAAATGAAATTTGCTCTGGGTATTGGAGTAATATTCCTGATAGGTGGAGTTCTCGCCAGCTTAATGCTCCCAGCACCGACTTGGTTTGTGGTTGCAGACCTTGCATTTGCATATATACCAATGGCTTGGATAGGTGGAAAACTTGTAATTAAGAAGTCAAAGATTTAAAATGGATTTAAAAAAATCAAAATTCTTCCTAACAATGTATAATCCATAGCTGGTGTAGTACTATTTTGAAACATAAAATGGGGAAGAATAATAAATTGAAACCAGCCAGATTAAGACTCAATATTTCTACTGAATGGCAATTGATATTATTTTTTGCTATCGCAAAGCTTCTTATTCACTTTTTTACTGCCTATAACTTTGAATTACACAGGGATGCCTATCTCTATTATGCACAGAGTGAACACCTTGCCTGGGGCTATGTTTCCGTGCCTCCATCAATTGCCGTCATCGGGAAATTGGCGACATCAATTTTCGGAAATACAGTATTTGGTCTAAGGTTTTTTCCGGCACTTATTGGTGCATTCAATCTCATTATAATTGGCTTGTTTATTAAAGAATTAGGTGGTAAAAAAAAGGCCATCTTACTTGCCTGTCTTGCTTACTTACTTTCCCCCTCTTTCCTGCACACCAATGCTCTTTTTCAACCAGTTGCCTTTAATCATTTTTACTGGTTATTATCCGGATATTTAATCCTGAGGATGATCTCACGCAACAATCCTAAAATCTGGTTGTGGATCGCTGTAGTCTTCAGTTTTGCTTTTCTGAATAAATACTCGATTGTATTCTTTTATGCGGCCTTTGCATTTTCGTTAATACTATCGAAATACAGGTATTTGTATAAATCCAGGTATTTCATAATGGCTTTAGTCATAGGACTAACCATTATTTCTCCAAACTTACTTTGGCAATATGAAAATAGCTGGCCCGTTTTGCAGCACATGACAGAACTTAGAGAAACCCAACTTATTCATGTTCGATATTCAGATTTTATTATAGCGCAATTTTTAATGAATATTCAAGCTCTTTTTATTTGGATTCTTGCCTTAATCATTTTATTATTTTATGGAAAAGAAAAGAAGTACAGGTTGTTTGGCTACATCTATATATTTCTTATTCTTTTACTATTGGCAGGAAGTGGTAAACCTTATTATACATTAGGTATTTATCCGATTCTGTTTGTGTTCGGGGCATACTTCATAGAAAAGTATGTTAAAAAATACACGAGTTACGTTTACAGCTTCCTGGTGATATCAATGTTTTTTTCCTTATACGTTTCGCTCTCATTTGATGGCATTCCTTTTATAACGCCCGATAAGGTTAACAATATGGGAGCTTTTAGATGGGAGGATGGTGTGGATCACGATATTCCGCAGGATATGGCGGATATGACAGGTTGGAAAGAGATTGGTGAAGTCGTTAAGGAGATATATATAAGTCTAGGTGAAGAGAATGAAGACAATTGTGATATTTATTGTTATCACTATGGACAAGCCGGTGCCGTGATGTTCTATGGTAAAGAAATTGGAATTCCACAACCTATTTCACCCAATGGAAGCTTTGTGTTTTGGGCTCCCGACAGCATCTCAAAAGATTATGTTATTTATATTCATTCAGATTTAGGAAATGATGTAGATCCCGACACTCGCCTGCCGCAATTATTTGAAAAAGTTACACTAATTAAAACAATTGATAATAAGTATTTCAGAGAAAATGGAACTAAGATATATCTATGTGAATCACCGAATGATGACGCTAAAATGTTCTATAAGAATATGATGAAAGAATTAAAGGATAACTACCGCTAATAATATATAAAAATAAAAACAGGGACCGGTGGTAACAGAAAAGGGACAAATGGTGGAAACTTGTTTTTTTTAAGATTACCAAATTCCAAAATTGAAATTGATATTCCATTAATTGGTTATTACCCTTTAACTGAACAGCCTGATGAAGGATTGACCCCTGATATTGTTGTTACTAAAACATTAGAAGACATAGCAAATAAAAAAGACTTAGATCTTGAAAAAGCGCTCGAAATTATAAATCAAAATTAGAGAAGCGTTTCAGTTAACAATCAATAAGAATAATAAACTGTTTAGCAGTAAATTCAATGTTTGTCACCCTTTTCCCCGATAGCTTCTCCTTCGTAATACTATGGAGAAGGAGCTATCGGGGTCTTGTAACTATATAGGGATGATTATTAATAGGACAAGCCATATCCAAAACTATACAATGGGTTTTCAGAATCATAAGGTACGTCTTCCAGTTGTTTCTGAACTGCTTCCCAGGTAGATGGCAACTCAAAGGGTAATTTCGCACTTGGATTAATATTTCCGAATAAAATTTCAGCTAACACTTCATCAGTGGTACCAAAATCAGCTAACAAGGCCTTACTCTCAGCATTTATTTCGGTAAGAATTGCTGGTCGTTCTAAATTAGCCACAACAATAGTTGGTTTTTGTTTAATGAGAGTGAGCATCTTTTCTTTTTCTTCATCCGAGTAGAATAACCTCCCCTGATGCATAAAATTCTCAAGGAAAAACTCGTGCCGTGGATCAAAAGGTGTTTTGATACGAAGCACAATCACTTCGGCATCTCCGATATTGGAAACCACTTCGCCGTACGAGCTCAATGCGGTCGGATCTAACATTCCTTCAGCATAAATTTTAACGCCTTTTTTCAAAGGCAGGATATTGTTGTTCTTCAAAAGAATCGTAGATTTTCCCTGTGCTTCTTTTCCTTTTTTTCGGAAACTTTCTTTCCCGGATATTTTACCTGCTGTAGCTTCATCTACATAAGGGTTATCGAACAATCCTAATTTGAACTTGTCCCTGAGTATTCTTCTTACTGACTCATTTATTCGTTCTTCTGAAATAGCTCCGGTGGTCGCTAATTCGATGATTAATTCAGGAGAAGCTTCTCCTCCAAACTGATCACAGCCTGCATCCAAAGATTTTTTAGTGCGTTGTAATGGGGTTAGATCTTCCACGCCCCAGGGTCTGGAATCATTGATTTTACCATCTGATATGATAACCCAGTCTGTGCAGACTACACCATCAAACTTTAAGGAATCTCTCAGCAATTCTTTAATGATTTTGCGATTAAATCCGAAGGCAACATTTTCATCTGTCTGATCCATTGGAATTCCATAATAGGGCATAATTTGCGCGGTTTTGGCTGGAAAAGCCCCTTCGATAAAAGGTTTCACATGATAATCAAAATTATCCCCGGGATATACCTGTTCTTTTCCGTAAGGAAAATGTGCATCTTCTCCATCTTTTTGAGGGCCTCCACCCGAAAAATGCTTTGTCATACAAGCAACTCCATTGGCATCTAAAGAATCTCCCTGAAAACCTAAAACATAAGCCTTGGTCATCATACCAGCCAGGCTGGCGTCTTCCCCAAAAGTACCGTTCACTCTCCCCCACCGTGGCTCTGTTGCCAGGTCGGCCATTGGGCTTAACGCCAAAGTAATCCCAATAGATCTGTATTCTTGTCTGGCAATATCCCCGAATTCCCTTACCAATACCGTGTCGCGCGTAGCTGCCAGTCCCAACGAACTTGGCCATTCTGAAAATGCAGGGGTAAAAATTGCAGTGCCGGGATTATTTTCAGTAGCATGTCGAGGATCTGTGGCTAAGGTAACTGGTATGCCCAGACGCGTTCGTTCGGCCATTTTCTGAATATTATTATTAAAAAGAGCCATAGTCCGGGCATCAAAAGAATTAATGATATTAAAGCTATTCATGAGACGTTTGGCTACATAATCTGAAGTGGTTGGTAGCATTGCATTAATCATTTTATCTATTGGCGTGGTCGGGATATAAGGTCTGTCATAAGGATCACCATTAGAACGAACTCCTGTCATATTAATGAACATCGTTCCGGCCTTTTCTTCGAGCGTCATTTGTCCAATAAGATCGTCTAATCTGTCATCGATATTCGCGGCTACATTTTCATACACATCCATGCTGCCATTTTTATTTAGGTCTCTGTAGGAATGACCATTATCTACCAATACGGGTGCCTCGTCTCCCAGCAATTCCAGGTTATTATTTACTTTTCGAACACTATTGAAATACACAATTAGAATGGCAATAAGCGCCAACCCTAAGATTATCATAAGTCCTTTGAATATTATTTTTATTATTTTCATTGTGTTTATTTTACACAATATTACAAATAATTTCTATTTTGTACAATTTACACAATAAGTTTTTTAACTTTGATCCATGGCTATTGATAACAATATACCTGGATTAAATCTGCATTTTAGTAGCTTTGTACCCTCACTTTCCGTGGACTGCGTGATTTTGGGATATCAGAATGACCAATTATATGCTTTGGTTTTAAAGTTGAAAAACTCGGATGACTGGTCTTTACCAGGTGGTTTTATAAAAAAGGATGAAGATATAGACAGTGCTGCGCTTCGTGAATTGAAAAACAGAACCGGTTTGGATATATCTTTTTTAAAACAAATGCGTGTTTTTGGCGGAACCCAAAGAAGAGACCTTGTTTTTCTAGACCAAAAATTGAACTCTCTGGGAGCGAACGAAACAACGAAAACCTGGTTCCAACAACGATTTATTAGTGTGGCTTATCTGGCGTTGGTTAATCCGGAATCTTTCACTCCAATACCGGATCCATGGAGTGATTTATGTGAGTGGAAACCCTTGAATGACATGCCTAAGTTAATATTCGATCATAACGAAATGATAGTTTGCGCCAGGGATTATTTAGGCATTCAAATAAAATACTTACCTATAGGGTTGTCCTTACTTCCTGAAAAATTTACGATAAAAAGGCTGCAAAAGCTATACGAAGTAGTTTTAGAACGGGCCCTGGATAGGGCCAATTTCCAAAAGAAGATGCTTAAGTTAGGTATCCTGATCAGACATGAAAAACAAATGAGTGGTGGTGCGCATAAAGCACCTTATTTGTATTCATTTAACGAACTAAAATACCATGAGTTCCTGGAAAGCGGATTTGGTTTTATTTAAAGTGAAAATACTGAATACAAAAACGTATATAATTCATGCTCACTTCATAACTTCATTTAAAAACTTTTATTTTTAATAATCTGATTTATCAAGCTGAAAAACCTTTTAGTTTTAGAGCCTTACAAACCATACACGAAGATTTTAGCAAATATTTAAATTAACCAACAAAATTAATGACCGACAAACGAATTGTAGTTTTATCACCTTTTCTGATAATCGGAGTAAATTTTGGAGTTGCTTAAGGTTTCGGTCAAATAATTGGAAAATGGGCATTTATTCCAATGATTTTAATCGGTTGGATACTATGGCTGTTCTTCATTCTAAAATTTGGCGGAACCGGATCGATAAAGAATTGGCTAAAAAAACCGACTGGAAAAATTTAGTGGCCTTTTTTAGCCATTTTAATTGGGCTTATACCCTTGCCTCTTTTCATTTTTCATTCTGACACCCTAGCCGAATGGGCTATTTGGCTGCCTTGGATTATTCTAGCCCTCATTAATCCGTGGATTGAGGAATTTTATTGGCGTGGATTATTGCTGGACTATACAAAAAGCTGGTCGAATTGGACCTCAGTTTTGTACTCCGGTAGTTTATTTGCAATAAACCACGCAGCCTTCGGAATAAACTCAGAATTGAATAACGGATTTGAAATAATTGTTTCCACTCTAATTATGGGTATTGTTTGGGGATTTGTTTATAAGAAAACAAAAAGCTTACGCTGGACAATATTTGCTCATTTTTTGGTAGATTTTTTAGGTTTATCCGCTGCTGCTTTCTTGGATTTGTGGGAAAAAGGGACCTGGTAAAATAGAATAAAAACATTTTTTAATAAAGCTTATAATAGCACTGGAGAATTTTCAGAAAAGTTCAAAATTGCTTGAAAACTTACTAAATTGCACAAGTGACCACCTAGGAAATACATCCCGGGATTTAAGTAAAAACTACTTTGAATGAAAAATTCAGTCAAATATGTTGCGTTTCTACGTGGAATTAATGTTGGTGGTCATCATAAAGTTCCAATGGCTGAGCTGAAAAAGGAGTTACAAAATTTGGAACTTGAAAACATAGTGACTCTATTAAATTCGGGCAACATCATCTTTGACTCAACCATTAAAAGTATCTCTAGCCTTGAAAAGAAGGTTTCAGAGCATTTGGAAAAATCCTTTGGATTCTCGATTCCAATTATAATTAGAAAATCTGAAATGATTTATGAATTAGTGAGCAACAATCCGTTTAAAGATGTAAAACTTACCAAAGATATTAGATTATATGTATCATTTTTGCGGAAAAATAATAGTACCATATTGAAACTGCCCTGGAAAAGTTCTGATAACTCATACATAATAACCGGAAAAAGCGACAAAACCATATTAAGTGTTCTGGACCTTTCTGTATCAGGAACTCCAAAAGCAATGGAAACCATGGAGAAATTTTTTGGAAAGGATATTACCACCCGAAATTGGAATACAATTGAACGAATAGGGAAAAAACTTGAGGCCAGCAGTTAACAATATATGATCTCATAGCACCCTATTGGATGCTGCGCTTTATATTATGCGCATTTCCAACTATTTAAAAAACATAATAGTCATCAAACGGGCTTTACCCCAAAGTAATACAGAAATAAGTAATCTTGTTGTTTATTGGAACAATTATTTAGAAATTTGAATTATGCACACTAAAAAAAACTACACTGCCTTTGAAATGGCCTGGTGGACCCGCTTCGAAACATTTTTATTTTTTGCTATAATAATTTCCTGGGTAGCCGTTTATTATTTTTTGGATTTGGAGTGGTTAAAAATTCCATGGACTCCTTTAGCTTTAATTGGCACAGCAGTGGCGTTTGTTATTGGTTTTCAAAATAATGCGGCCTATGGCAGGATCTGGGAAGCCAGAAAAATTTGGGGAGGAATCGTAAATACTTCAAGAACATTTGGGGTGTTTGTTCAGGACATGGTTAACAATGAATATGCTAAAACACCAATAGAAGATTCAGAACTCCAAAAAGAAATTAAAACGTTAACCTATAGGCATATAGCCTGGATGACGGCTTTGCGCTATGCTATGCGGGCATCTAAACCCTGGGAAACATCTGTAAACCATAGAACAAACAAAGAATGGGATACTCGTCCGCCCGAACATGATTCTACTTTAGATAAGGACCTAAAACCTTATATATCTGAAAGTGATTATGAATATATCATGGGCAAGAGTAATAAACAAACGGCATTATTGTACCTGCAATCCCATCATCTGAGACAGCTCAAAGAAAAAGGGGTAATTTGGGAGTTTTCTTTTTTAGAACTGGAAGGTGTAATTCAAGAGTTTTTTACATTGCAAGGCAAAAGTGAACGAATTAAAAACTTTCCTTATCCAAGACATTTTGCAACACTAAATCATTTTTTTATGTGGCTTTTTGTCTTGTTACTACCCCTGGCCCTGGTGCCACAATTTGCTGAAATTGGCAGTGAGCTTATTACTAAAAGTCCACTTATCGGAAAACTATTTGTTTGGTTTACAGTTCCTTTTTATGTCATTGTAGCCTGGATTTTCCATACTATGGAAAGAATAGGCAGAACCGGAGAAAATCCTTTTGAAGGTACCGCCAATGATGTTCCAATTTCCACAATTGCAAGGGGAATTGAAATTGACCTCAGAGAAAATTTAGGAGAATCTGAAAAAGATATCCCGGAACAATTCGCCATAAAATATCACACTCAATTCTAAGGAATTAATATATACAGCATAAAAAAGGTGGCCCGTTGTCGGACCACCTTTTAACAATTAATAGTATTCTACCAGATTGAACTGTGATTAAGTCAAATCGAAACGGTCAAGGTTCATTACCTTGTCCCATGTCGCTATAAAATCCTTTACAAACTTCTTTTGTGAGTCCTCACTTCCATAAACCTCTGCGAGTGCTCGGAGCTCTGAGTTTGACCCGAAGATGAGGTCAGCACGAGTACCAGTCCACTTTACTTCACTGGTTGAACGATCACGACCTTCAAAAAAATCATCGGACTCCGAAGTCGCTTGCCAGGTCACACCCATATCGAGCAGGTTAACAAAGAAATCGTTGGAGAGCGTCTCTGATTTACTTGTGAAAACACCAAGTTTAGATTGATCATAGTTAGAATTCAATACACGCATACCGCCAATGAGCACTGTCATCTCTGGTGCGGTCAAGGTCATCAATTGCGCTTTGTCTACTAAAAGTTCTTCGGCACTAACCGAGAATTTGTCCTTAACGTAATTGCGAAAACCGTCGGCTATCGGCTCAAGGACTTCAAACGCTTCAGCATCGGTTTGCGCCTCTGACGCATCCGTCCGACCTGCAGTAAACGGCACGATTACTTCATGGCCAGCATTTTTGGCAGCATTTTCAACAGCGACACATCCACCTAAAACAATTAGGTCGGCGAGGGATACTTTTTTGTTTCCCGACTGGGCATCGTTGAACTCTTTTTGAATACGCCCAAGGGTATCCAAAACGTTCTCCAATTGCTTAGGATTGTTTACTTTCCAATCTTTCTGAGGTGCCAACCGGATGCGAGCACCATTGGCTCCACCACGTTTGTCTGACCCACGGAAGGTCGATGCAGAAGCCCAGGCGGTAGATACCAGTTGAGAAACAGACAATCCTGAATCAAGTATTTTACCCTTAAGCTTAACAAGCTCTTTATTGTTGATCAATTCGTAATCAGCTTCAGGAATGGGGTCTTGCCAAATTAGTTCTTCCTTAGGCACTTCCGGGCCCAAATAACGCTGAATCGGCCCCATATCACGGTGAGTCAGTTTAAACCAGGCACGCGCATAGGCATCAGCAAACTCATCCGGATCGTCAAGAAAGCGCTTGGATATTTTTTCGTAGCTAGGATCAAACCTCAGCGCGAGGTCGGTAGTCAGCATGATAGGGGTATGACGCTTGGACGGATCGTGTGCGTCAGGTACGGTGTCGGCACCCATTCCATGCTTGGGTATCCACTGATGTGCCCCGGCCGGACTTTTGGTCAGCTCCCATTCGTATCCGAACAAGTTCCAGAAAAAGTTATTACTCCACTTCGTAGGTGTAGTAGTCCAGGCACCTTCTAAACCACTTGTAATGGTATCAGAACCTTTTCCTGTACCAAAGTCGTTCTTCCATCCAAGACCTTGCATTTCGATGCCAGCAGCTGCTGGTTCCCCCTCAACATACTCTGCATCACTAGCCGCACCATGGGTTTTACCAAAGGTGTGCCCGCCTGCAATAAGAGCAACGGTCTCATAATCGTTCATCGCCATACGACCAAAGGTCTCGCGTATGTCTCGAGCTGCCGCAAGAGGATCAGGGTTTCCGTTTGGACCTTCCGGGTTAACGTAGATCAATCCCATATGTGCAGCACCAAGAGGGTTTTCCAATTCCTTGTCTTCATTATATCTTTTCTTGTTTCCCAGCCATTCTGCTTCAGAACCCCAGTAAATATCTTCTTCCGGTTGCCAAATGTCTTCGCGACCACCACCAAAGCCGAACATCTTTAATCCCATAGATTCGTGAGCACAGTTTCCGGCCAAGATCAACAAATCTGCCCAAGAGAGTTTCTTGCCATATTTCTGTTTAATGGGCCAAAGTAGTCGTCGTGCCTTATCTAAATTAGCATTGTCTGGCCAGCTGTTCAAAGGAGCAAAGCGTTGGTTTCCCGTACCAGCACCACCACGGCCATCCGCGATACGGTAGGTACCTGCAGCATGCCATGTCATACGGATAAAGAACGGTCCATAATGCCCATAGTCAGCGGGCCACCAATCCTGGCTATCGGTCATTAAAGCATAAAGGTCTTTTTTAACCGCTTCCAAATCAAGCGATTTGAACTCTTCTGCATAATTAAAATCATCACCCATAGGGTCAGATAAAGAGGAGTGCTGACGGAGGATGTTCAGATTCAACTGATTGGGCCACCAGTCACGATTTGTTGTTCCGCCACCAGCAGCTTGATGCAATTCACCATTCAAAAACGGGCATTTGCTTTCACCATTATTATTGGTACTTGTGGCATTAGTTGAAGTAGTTTGACTTTTGTTATTATCCATAATGCGATTGATTTTTATTTACTTTTCTTATGATAGTAAAAGTACCAAATTGTTTATTTATTTGAATAGCTTTCTAATAGATAATTACTATGACCCATGCATAACTTCTATATGTAATATATTTTCCGCAAGCTGGTTAAATTAAATAATATATCAGGACATCCGTATATAACTCTAAAAGCACTAACCCTGGAAATTCAATGCCTTTTGAATGATTTAAATCTTTGCTGGAATTTTCTATCCTGGTAAAGCAAAGCTGGAGAGAGTGTTCACAGACTTATAATGAATACCACTAAAAACAATATAACAAATACATCTCAATACTATTTGAAGCTGAGGAACAAATTCACTATTTTAGAAGATGTTATAAAAGTTCTGAGGCCAGTGTCATATCGGGACAGTTGGCAGTATTTTGAAGAAACATTGCAACCGATAAAATAAAATACACCTATTATGGACAAAGCACTGCAAACAATGATTGACAATATGCCGGAAAAAACCGGGAAATCATTAAATGAGTGGAAATCTCTGCTTAAACTACAATCTTTTACTAAACATACTGAGGCTGTTAACTTTTTAAAAAAAGAACATAATGTAACTCATGGTTTTGCCAACACAATTGTGACACTTTCAAAAGAAGAAAATACTACGCCGGCCGATCTGGTAAAAAATCAATATAAAGGGAAAGAAGTTTTAATGCCCATTTACAAAAAACTCTTATCCATCGTTGAAAGCTTTGGAAATGATGTTACAATAAGCCCGAAAAAAGCAAGCGTTAGCGTTATTAGAAAAAAACAATTCGCGCTAATACAGCCTTCTACAAAAACGAGAATTGATTTGGGTTTAAAAATAAAAGACAAGCCAACAACAGATCGTCTTGAAAGTTCCGGTCCATTTGGAACTATGTGCACACATCGGGTGAAATTATCGGAAGTGTCTCAAATTGACAGTGAATTAAAAGAATGGCTGAAAGAGGCCTATCTGAAAGCGGAGTAAAAACTGCAACTAAATTTCGAAATGCAAGGTGTGCAATTTTATTGAAGCGTTTTAAAAAATGTTGGGAGAAAGTATTCAGGCCTCAGATAATGTAATTAAAATAGAATGAAAAGAAACCGAAAAAGAAATGAGGTAAATATTAGTGAATGGAAATATGCTTTTATTCTAACCTTTAGCATTTGCATTTATTTAGTATTTTACTAATCCTAATTAATTCCGCTTATGAAATACGTAAAGTTTACACTTTCCCTTCTTCTTACAGCATGTGTTTTTTATGGCCTAAATACCAAATTTGGTTCCATTCCACCCATCGGAAAATTTCTAAATCCGTATACCGGTATTTGGCAAAACGAAACCGATGAAACTATTACAGGAACTGTTTCCATTGATGGACTCAAGGATAAGGTCACCGTACATTACGATGCACAGTTAATTCCGCACATCTTTGCAGAGAACGAAATGGATTTATACAGGTCCCAGGGTTATATTACGGCTAAGCACCGACTTTGGCAAATGGAATTCCAGACGTATGCCTCCGCTGGTCGGTTATCGGAAATTATTGGCGAAGCAGCGCTAAACTACGACCGGCAACAGCGCAGACGCGGGATGGGGTTCGGTGCCGACCAAACCATTGAAAAGATAAAGGAACACCCTGAAACCATCGCTTTTTTAGAGGCGTATGCTGAGGGTGTGAATAGCTACATCAACCAATTAAAGCCTAAAGACTTTCCTGTAGAGTACAAACTGCTCGATTATCAACCGGAACCGTGGACGATAAAAAAAACTGCTTTCTTATTGATGTATATGACCAAGGATTTGGCCGGAGGAGATTCTGATTTAGAATACACCAATGCGCTGCGGATGTTTGGGAAAGAACGTTTCGATTTATTGTATCCTGATTTTTTTGATGTCTTAGACCCTATTATTCCAAAAGACACGGATTGGAGTTTTATTGATGTGCCTATGACGGAAACACCGGAAAGTGATCTTCCGCTCGACTCTATTTCAAAAACCTTAGACAAACCACATCCTGATAATGGCAGTAATAACTGGGCCATTTCTGGTCAAAAATCGTATTCGGGAAATCCTATTTTGGCAAACGACCCGCATTTGGGCCTGAATCTTCCTTCTATATGGTTTGTGATGCAATTAAGTACGCCAACCCATAATGCCTTTGGTGCCACATTGCCTGGAGCCCTGGGTATAATTTCAGGATTTAATAATTACATTTCATGGGGAGAAACCAACGCAACCAGAGATGTGTTGGATTGGTACAAGATTCAATTTAAAGACGAAAGCTGTAAACAATACAAATATGGTGATGATTGGAAAGCTGTCAGTTTAAGAGTTGAAGAAATTAAAATAAAGGGCAAACCTAGCTATATCGATTCTGTACGCTATACCCATCATGGCCCGGTGGCTTACGATAAAAACTTTATGGGTGACAATAAACTTGCCGGCTATGCCATGAAATGGTCTGGCCATATTGGCGGCAACACTCAAAGGACATTTTTAGAGTTCAACAAAGGGAGGAATTATGATGATTATGTTAATGCCCTGAAACATTATACAGCGCCGGCACAGAACTTTGTTTTTGCTTCTACGGAAGGTGATATTGCTATTTGGATTCAGGGAAAACTGCCTAATAAATGGAAAGGTCAAGGGAGATTTTTAATGGATGGCAGTAATCCAAAGCACGACTGGCAGAGTTTTATCCCACAAGCCTTTAATGCCCACACCAAAAACCCGGAACGAGGCTTTGTGAGCTCAGCAAATCAGCACCCTGTAGATGAATCCTATCCGTTCTATGTATTTAATGATGGTTATGAAACCTACAGAAACCGTGTAATCAATAACTTTTTTAATTCCAGGGACACCTTCAATATTCAGGATTTTAAGGATTTACACAATAACAATTATAACCTTAAAGCGGCAGAACTCTTACCCTTTATTTTTGAAACTATGGATACATCTGCACTCACTGTAGAAGAGTTAAGCATTTTGAACGAAATAAAAACATGGGACTTTTATAACAATATAGACGAACTGGGCCCTAGTATTT
>CBDTVZ010000021.1:0-18749 GCA_965363995.1 uncultured Eudoraea sp. | reverse complement strand
TTGCAACTGCCATGAAAGATGGATCAATTAATCTATCTCCAAAAGGAATGGATTCATTCCGAATTATTGATACCACGAGAATTCTTTGGTTAAATCTTACCGGTAGCGGTAATGAAACTGCAACCCATTTGCAATTTGATAAAAGAATGACAATCATGTTTTGTGCATTTGAAGGGAAGCCATTGATATTACGTCTTTATGGTGAGGCACGGGCATACCATGAGCGGGATTCCTTTTGGAAAGAGCATATTGGACAATTTCCTGAAATAGCCGGAAGCAGGCAATTAGTTGAAATGAAAATAAAACTTGTCCAGACTTCCTGTGGGATGGGTGTGCCGCTAATGGACTACAAAGCGGAGCGAAATATGCTAAATATATGGGCAGAAAAAAAAGGTACAAAAGGCCTTATGGAATACATGGGCCTCAAGAATGCAAATAGCCTGGATGGATTGCCAACAGGAATATTTAATGATTCCACTTAAAATTAAAACCCCGACAGATTTGTCGGGGTTTCTTTCGTTGATGGGCCATACTAAACACTAACCATTAACTATAAAATATAGCACCACAACGAATTATATTTTTTGTAGTTATTTAAAAGACGAATATTAATTATAATAGTTACAGTAATTAACACACTTTAACGTGACCGAAGTAAATTATGAAAACGACACTTGTTTTTGGGGCTTCATTAAATCCAAATCGCTACAGTTATTTGGCCATAATTAGATTACGGGCTAAAGAAATCGAAACCATGGCTTTTGGTCCAAAGATCGGTGATGTATCAGGTGTACAGATTAGTTCGAGCCTAGAAGACTTTCAAAACATTCATACCATTACCTTATATCTTAATAGAAAAAGACAAATGGAGTATTATGAAAAAATTATTCAAATTAAACCTAAACGGGTGATTTTTAACCCTGGGACGGAAAACCCTGAGTTTTATAAAATTTTAAGCAATAATAAAATTGAAGTAGAAGTAGCCTGTACTTTGGTGCTATTAGCTACAGATCAATATTAATTGGTTTTTCTTCTAATAAGATATAATCCAATAAAAGTAAATAACCCATTGACAGGCAAAAGTTCATATCCCACGGCATATCCTCCCAGGTATGCAGGAGGTATATTGGCAATACCAATGACAAGCAGTACCGATGTAATTGCAACAATCCAAACATAATTGTCCTGTATCTTATAATTTGTAAATATGCCAAAAGCAAACAGACCCAAGAGTGGGCCATAAGTGTAGGTAGCAACAGTCAAAAGGCCATCAATAACATTCCTGTCTAAAACGTATTTGAATAGTATGACCACTAGAATCAGGAGCACGCTCATCCAGATATGTGTTTTTTTCCGTATTATTTTTTGATCGTTTTTTGGCTTTTGTTCAATTCCAAGAAAATCTACACAAAAAGAAGTTGTCAAAGAGGTAAGGGCACTATCTGCACTGCTATAGGCCGCTGCAATCAGACCAAGCATAAAAGTGATTGCCACGGTAACACCCAAGCCACTATTTAAGGCAATTTCAGGGAAAAGAAGATCAGATTTTGGTTTCCCGTCCATAAGTGGTGTTGCAGTATTAAATTTGCTGGCATAAATGAAAAGTAAAGCCCCCAAAAGCAGAAAAACAAAATTTACCACAATCAGGATAAGACTGAAGGAAACCATATTCTTCTGGGCGTCTTTTAAATTTTTACAGGTTAAGTTCTTCTGCATCATATCCTGATCGAGTCCGGTCATGCAAATAGTGATGAACATACCACCGATAAAAGATTTAATGAAGTGGTTTTTAGCGTAAAAATCATCGATAAAGAGGACTTTGCTGTACTCCTTTAATTCTTCTGAATTAATAAACTCCGTAAAGCTCCAGCCCAATTTTGAATTAATAAAGTAAATAGATAACCCTACAGACAATAGCATAAAAAGGGTCTGCAGCGCATCTGTCCAAACAATTGTTTTAATACCCCCTCGAAAAGTATATATCCATATTAAGAGAACAGATAAGACTACTGTAAGTTCAAATGGCACATTCCAGGCGTCAAATACAAACTGTTGTAGAACTATGGCTACTAAAAACAGCCGGAAAGAAGCTCCTAACACCCTGGAAACAAAGAAAGACAAAGCACCTACTTTATAGCTGACAATTCCAAAGCGCTCTTTGAGGTATTCATAAATTGAGATAACATTCAAGCGGTAATAGATAGGCATCAGAATAAAAGCAACAACTAAATATCCTACCAAGTACCCGAAAACAACCTGCATATAACTAAACTGGGAACTTTCTACCCAGCCGGGAACGGATATAAAAGTGACACCGGATAATGAAGCGCCAATCATACCAAAAGCTACTAAATACCATGGCGACTGCTTTCCTGCTTTAAAAAAATCAGCATTGGAATCGTTTTTTCCGGTGAAGTAAGAGATTAGCAATAGCAAGAAGAAATAACCGCCTATAAGAAGCAGAATATGCGATGCTGTCATAAAAATAAATTACTAGCGCAAAGTACAAAAACTTAAAACATTATGTAATTTTGCCTTTATGGAATTTTCATCTAAACTCTTAGAAAATGCGGTTTACCATATGTCTCAGTTGCCGGGAATTGGAAAACGCACTGCTTTGCGGTTAGTGCTTCACCTATTAAACCAGCCGGGGGAACAAACTTCAGATTTATCTAGTTCACTTCTGGCGCTTAGAGAGGAAATTAAATTTTGCTCGAATTGCCATAATATATCAGATGTTGCACTATGTCAAATCTGTGCAAACCCTAAAAGGGAGCAAGACGTGGTTTGTGTAGTTGAGGATATTAGAGACGTAATGGCCATTGAAAACACTGGTCAATACATAGGGTTATACCATGTGCTTGGGGGCAAAATATCTCCGATGGAGGGTGTTGGTCCACAGGATTTAACCATTTCCTCTTTAATCTCAAAAGTAAGTCAAAATCAAATAAAGGAACTGATTTTTGCACTTAGCTCTACTATGGAAGGTGATACCACTAACTTTTATATATATAAGCAATTAAAGCCTTTTGATATAAAGATCTCTACAATTGCCAGAGGTATTTCAGTAGGTGATGAATTGGAATATGCAGATGAAGTGACATTGGGAAGAAGCATTCTTAACAGAATTCCATTTGAAGGTTCTTTGAAGGCTACATGAAGATAATTCATACAATAAATTTAAATATAGGGACGTTTTTTTAGTATTTTTGCAAAATATTTATTCAAAGAAGCACTTTAAATAGTAAAATGGCAAAATTTGAATTGAAATTACCGCAAATGGGTGAAAGTGTTGCAGAAGCAACTTTAACTGCTTGGTTAAAGGAGGTCGGCGATACAATAGAAATGGATGAGGCGGTTTTTGAAATTGCGACAGACAAAGTAGACTCTGAAGTACCCAGCGAAGTTGAGGGTGTGTTGCTGGAGAAACTTTTTAATATAGACGATATCATTAAAGTCGGACAGACGGTGGCTGTAATAGAAATGGATGGAGAATCAGAGTCCGCAGGAGTCACCCATGCAGACCAAAAAGAAGAATCGACTGAAATTCTTCCAGAGGAAGTAGTTGTATTAGAAGAAAAAGTGGGCAATGTTCAGGAACTTGTTGGCAGCTCTCCTCAAAGTTTAGCCGATACCACCCGCTTCTACTCTCCCCTTGTTAAAAATATTGCCAGAGAAGAAGGTATAACGGCAGCTGAACTGGATAACATAGAAGGTACTGGTAAAGAAGGCAGGGTTACCAAAAATGATATTTTGGCCTATATAAAGATTGGGAAACCTGAAATCACTCCGGTTGCAAAACCTGTTGTAACGCCAGTGAAGGTGCCTGAACCATTAAAGCAGGAAACGCCTGTTAGCACAGAACCGCATCAGGTTACCAGGGTACAGTCTAATGGTGAAGATGAGATTATTCCATTGACAAGGATGGGTAAACTTATTGCCCATCATATGATAGAGAGTATCTCTACTTCAGCACACGTACAAAGTTTTATTGAAGTAGACGTTACCAATGTGGTTGCGTGGAGGAATAAGGTTAAGGATGCTTTCCAGAAAAGTGAAGGAGAAAAGTTAACATTTACGCCTATTTTTATTGAGGCTGTTGCAAAGGCCTTAAAGAAATACCCAATGGTCAATATTTCAGTTGATGGTGAAACAGTGATACGGAAAAAGAATATTAATATTGGGATGGCTGCTGCATTGCCCGATGGAAATCTGATTGTACCTGTAATAAAAAATGCAGATCAGCTGAATTTGGTTGGAATGGCCAAAGTAGTCAATGATCTCGCGAACAGATCAAGAAACAATGCACTAAAACCAGATGAGGTAAAAGAGGGCACCTATACAGTCACAAACGTAGGATCTTTTGGAAGTGTTTTTGGAACTCCAATAATTAACCAGCCACAGGTGGCCATATTAGCCTTGGGAGCCATAAGAAAGATGCCGGCTGTTATAGAAACAGCGGAGGGCGACTTTATTGGTATCCGTAGCAAAATGTTTCTTTCACATAGTTATGATCATCGTGTTGTAAATGGGGCTCTTGGTGGTATGTTCGTTAAAACCATTGCAGACTATCTTGAGGCCTGGGATATGGATAGGGAGATTTAGTCTTTTTTTAGTGGTTACTGAAGGTGAAATATTTAGATTTTCATTTCAATAATACCATCTTTAATAATTTAAAGGAAATGTTAATTGGATTGCCTTTATTTAAAATCTCTTAAAAGATAGGTTTTTAAGTCCTGATTAGCTTTATTTTAAAAACTATCTTTGCTTAAATATCCTGCAAAAATGGAACTAAAACTCAGCAAACCCATATGTTTTTTTGATTTGGAAACCACTGGCACCAATGTCGCCAAGGACCGAATCGTTGAAATTTCCATTCTGAAAGTATTTCCTAATGGCAATAAAGAAAGCAAGACCTGGCTAGTTAATCCTGAAATGACCATTCCTGATGAGGTAGTTGCAATTCATGGTATTTCTAATGAGAAAGTTGCCAACGAACCTACATTTAAGGAATTGTCAAGAGAAATATTCAAAATAATAAAGGACTGCGATCTGGCCGGTTTTAATTCGGATCGTTTTGATATCCCACTTCTGGCTGAAGAAATGCTTCGTTCAGATATAGATTTCGAACTCAAAAACATGTTATCCGTAGATGTTCAAACCATTTTTCATAAGATGGAAAAACGTACCCTGGGGGCAGCATATAAATTTTATTGCGATAAGGACCTTAATAATGCTCATAGTGCTGAAGCTGATACCATGGCTACGTACGAAGTCCTTCTTTCTCAGTTAGACATTTACCCAGAGCTTGAAAACAACATAAAGAAGCTGTCTGATTTTTCAAGACGGAAACAGTCTGTAGATTTTGCTGGTTTTATTGTTTTGGATGAAAATGGGGAAGAAATATTTTCATTTGGGAAACATAAGGGTAAAAAAGTACTGGAAGTACTGGACCAGGAACCAGGATATTTTGGATGGATTTTAAATGCTGATTTTCCACTTTATACAAAAAAGGTACTTACTCAAATAAAACTAAGTCAGCTGAATAATAAATTAAGCTAAAATATTCAGGAAATAATAGATGAAAATCATTTGTATTGGTCGTAATTATGTAGATCATATAGAGGAACTGGCTAATGAAAGGCCCAAGGATCCGGTGGTGTTTATCAAGCCCGATTCTGCTGTACTTCCAATGGAACAAGATTTTTATATCCCGGAATTCTCAAAAGAAATTCATTATGAAATAGAAGTTTTGGTAAAAATCAAAAAAGTAGGTAAACATATTAATGAGAAATTTGCCCATAACTATTATGATGAGATTGGACTTGGTTTAGATTTTACAGCCAGGGATCTGCAATCCAAGTTAAAAGAAAAAGGTCTTCCCTGGGAAATTTCTAAAGGTTTTGATGGTTCGGCTGTAATAGGAAAATGGGTAGATAAGAAAAATTTTCAAGACTTGAACAAATTGAATTTTTCACTTTCAAAAAACGGGACTATTGTTCAAAAGGGGAACACAGCTTTAATGCTATGGGACATAGATTCACTAATTTCATATGTCTCTAAATTTTTTATGTTAAAAAAGGGAGATATAATTTTTACCGGAACTCCCGCTGGTGTTGGTAAAATAAGTGCAAATGATTACCTTTCGGGTATGCTTGAAGGTAAAGAATTACTTACCGTAAAAATTAAATAAATGATATACAGTTTGGATAAAATAAATGAGATGGCTGAAGGGGATGAGGATTTCATCAACTCTGTCATTTCTGTATTCCTTGAGGAAGTACCCCAGGATCTTGAAGATCTTGAGAAGGCGATTGAAAATGGTGATTACGAAAACGTCTATAAACTGGCACATAAAATTAAGCCGAATGTGGATTTATTGGGCATGGAACAGAGCAGAGTAATTGCCCTGGATATTGAAACAATTGGTAAAAGCCCCGATAATAAGGAAGAAATTGAGAAAAAGTTTCCTCTACTAAAAAAAGATATTCATCAGGTAATGTCAGAACTTAAAAAAGACTTTAATTTCTGATGTTTGCAGAAATTATTACCATTGGCGATGAAATTTTAATTGGGCAAATAGTAGATACCAACTCTGCTTTTATTGCCGGTGAATTAAATAAGATTGGAGTTTCAGTATTCCAGATAACTTCTATTCAGGACGATAGATCTCATATTCTTAAGGCCTTATCAGATGCCGAGAAACGGGCAAAAATTGTCATTATTACTGGTGGTTTAGGACCAACCAAGGATGATATAACCAAACATAGCCTCTGTGAGTTTTTGGATGATAAGCTGGTTGAAAACAAGCAGGTATTGATTCACATAGAAGAGTTGTTTAAGAATTATATTTCCACACCTATTTCGAATATCAACCGACAACAGGCTTTCGTCCCCTCTAAAGCTGAAGTACTACATAATGCCTATGGCACTGCTCCGGGGATGTGGATTACTACCGAAAAAGCCACTTTTATTTCACTTCCGGGAGTGCCTTTTGAGATGAAAAATCTTATAAACAATGAAGTTATCCCAAAGATTGTGGCAACTTTTGATCGTCCGCATATTTACCATAAGACGATAATGACCTATGGCCTTGGGGAAAGTGCTATTGCGGCAAGAATAGAGGATTGGGAGGAAAATTTACCTTCTTATGTTAAACTGGCCTACCTTCCTAATTTGGGCAAAGTTCGGTTGCGATTAACGGCGAAAGGCGCAGACAAGGATCTCATAGAAGATGCTGTCAAAAAAGAATCGGCAAAATTATATTCCATAATCGGGGATATCATATATGGAGAAGAAGAAGATGGGTCTATAGAATCTGGCGTTGCTAAATTGCTAACTTCAAAGAAAATGACCCTGGCCACAGCTGAAAGTTTTACCGGAGGCAAAATTGCAGAACAAATAACGGCTATTCCAGGTGCTTCGGCTTATTTTTTAGGGAGTGTGGTAAGTTATGCCACTCAGGTCAAAATAGATGTTCTTAAGGTGCCTGAGGAGCTGGTAAAAAAGAGCTCTGTAGTAAGTGCAGAAGTTGCAAAAGTAATGGCCATTAATGTCAGGGAATTATTGAAGGCAGACTTTGCAATCGCCACAACGGGCAATGCGGGCCCTGCCAAAGGTGATTCGGATGCTGACATAGGGTCTGTTTATATTGCAATTGCTACTCCGAATGATGTATTAGTGGAAAAATTTACAATGGGAAATCACCGTACTAGAATAGTCCAAAAAGCAGTGCATAAGGCTTTCCAGATGCTGCAAAAAGAAATTTTAAAATTCTAGAAGAGAATTTTGTCCATCACACAAAAATGAATTAAATTTGCACCCTGTTTAAAATCAAGTAAAAAATAGCGTAATGTCAAAAGTTTGTGAACTTACCGGAAAGAGAGCTATGTTTGGGAATAATGTATCCTTCTCTATCAATAAAACAAGGAGAAGATTTAATGTAAATCTTTCCAAGAAACGTTTTTATATTCCGGAAGAAGATAAATGGATCACTTTGAAGGTTTCTACAAGGGCTCTTAAATCGATAAACAAAAAAGGCATTTCCGCTGTTTTAAAAGAAGCTAGAGCTAAAGGATTGATAAAATAATCCTTCAATATATAGATTACGATGGCAAAAAGAGGAAACAGAGTTCAGGTAATATTAGAGTGCACAGAGCATAAAAACTCTGGTAAGCCAGGAACATCCAGATATATTACAACGAAGAACAAGAAGAATAGCCCTGATAGGTTAGAGATTAAAAAATTTAATCCTATTCTCAAGAAAATGACTGTTCATAAAGAGATAAAATAAGAAAGCATGGCAAAGAAGACGGTAGCGAGTTTACAATCTAGTTCTAAAAGACTTACCAAAGCAATAAAAATGGTAAAATCTCCTAAAACAGGTGCCTATACCTTTGTAGAATCTGTTATGCCACCAGAAATGGTGAACGAATGGATCAATAAGAAGTAACAAACTGACTAAAATTAATTTCTGAGCCGCTTTCTATTGAGAGCGGCTTTTTTAATTTCATATATTTGTCTAACGACTTTTTGAGGTGACATGAGCTTATTTAAAAAAATATTTACATCCCAGAAAAAAGAGACCTTAGACAAAGGATTAGAGAAAACTAAAACCAGTTTTTTATCCAAACTAGGCAAGGCTGTAGCTGGTAAATCCAAAGTAGACGATGACGTTTTGGATAATCTGGAAGAAGTTTTAGTGACTTCTGATGTTGGAGTGAACACCACGCTGAAAATTATTGATCGTATTGAAGCAAGGGTTTCCAGAGATAAGTATATGGGTACTGATGAACTGAACGGAATTCTCCGCGAAGAAATTGCGGGCCTATTATCAGAAACTCATGTGGGTGAAGAGGAAGAATTCAGTGTGCCTAAAAACAAAAAACCATATGTGATTATGGTTGTTGGGGTTAACGGGGTAGGTAAAACAACCACAATTGGAAAACTTGCTTATCAGTTTAAAAAACAAGGATTACAAATCGTAATAGGAGCGGCTGATACATTCAGGGCAGCCGCAATAGATCAGCTGCAGGTTTGGGCAGATCGTGTAGACGTCCCTTTAGTGAAACAAAAAATGGGCAGCGACCCTGCTTCTGTTGCCTTTGATACCTTAAGTTCGGCCGTTACCCAGGGTGCAGATGTTGTTTTAATTGATACGGCCGGCAGATTGCATAATAAAGTTAATTTAATGAATGAACTTGGCAAGGTAAAGCGTGTTATGCAAAAAGTGATTGATGAAGCACCTCATGAAGTGCTTTTGGTACTTGACGGATCTACCGGGCAAAACGCATTTGAACAGGCTAAAGAGTTTACAAAGGCTACTGAGGTAACTTCCTTAGCAGTAACAAAATTAGATGGTACGGCCAAAGGGGGAGTAGTCATTGGTATTTCAGATCAGTTTCAGATTCCCGTTAAATATATTGGTGTAGGCGAAGGAATAGAGGATCTTCAGGTATTCAATAAATTTGAATTTGTGGATTCATTCTTTAGTATAGCTAATTGAGATATTTAAACTTTATACTTTTTATATTCTTTTCAACAGTACTTGTTGCCCAAATTGATTCTCCTAAAGCCAGTCCGTTTGCAAAACTTGAGCAGGATATACCTACTATTCAATGGCACATAAAAGGGCAAAAATTAACATATGAAAAATTAGTTCGGTATTTTCTCTATAGAATTTATCTCTTCGAATTGGATAGTAGCACCTCACTGCATACCATGGTAGATTTTAATGAAAATGTATTAGAGGAAGTCAGGCAACTACAAAAATTAGAAAACTGTCAAAGGGATATAAATAACTCGGGAATTTCTTATCTTTTCCAAAAGAATATAATCAAGACTTAATTAGCTATCCAAATTTTAAGAAGCGCAATCATAAAACTAAAATTTTTGAATAAGGCTACAATACATATTATTCTATTTTTAATTTTAATGGTTTATCCTAAAATTGAGGGTCTGGCTCAAAAAATAGACTCTATTATTCATGTAAACGGGAATGTTCTGACGGGAGATTTCAAGAAGATGGAATACGGTATCATCACATATAAAATGCAAGGTATGGGAACAATAAGTGTTGAAGAACCTTTTGTGAGTACTATTATTTCTAAAAAACAATTTGAAATAATAATGAAAAATGGCCTCATTTATTATTCTTCCTTTGAACCTTCTGATAGTACTGGGGAAGTAATTATTAAAACAGGAAGCGAAAAAGTATCAATAAAGATTGATGATATTGTTGAAATTCATCCTATTAAAAGGAACTTTTGGATGAGATTTAGTGGAAGACTGAGCCTTGGTGCCAATTATGCAAAAAGTAGCAATTTAACCACCTTAGCCTTTTCAGGAAATATGACTTACAGGAGAGAAAAAAGTAGTTTCAATGCAACCTGGAATTTAAATTTGTCATATCAGACTGATAGCTTAGTTACAAATAACTCTGAAATTGATGTAACGTGGCAGCGTTTGTTTAAAAATAAATGGTCTTCTCTTTTAGGTTTTGGAACGAGCCAGAACCAACAATTAGGAATACAACGCCGATATAGTTTAAACTTAGGGGCGATTAAGGATATTGCAAATAACACCTGGAGTAGGTTTTATCTGGCGGGGGGCATTAGTGGCCTTAAAGAACAATCAACTGATACTAATGCACCAGCAAATACAGATATGGCAGGACTAGTTCGTGTGGGTTATGATATTTATAAATACACCAGCCCAAAAGTCGCTCTGCAATCCAATTTGAGTTTCTTACCCTATCTTACCGGTGACGCAAGATACAGAATGGGCCTTAACCTGAATCCCAGCGTTAGTATATTTGATAATAATTTTAAGGTGGGTTTTAATTTCTATTATACGTATGATAGTAATCCACCCGATAGTTCGTTATCTAATGAAGACTATGGAATTGACTTCCAATTATCTTATATAATAAATTAATAGAAGGGACATAAAAGAAGATCTCAATCCTTAAGGGAAGTATTTTAATTGATTAGGTCCATAATCTTTTCCCACAGGGCGTTATCAAAACTTGAAGGTCCAAGTAAACTCTCACCCGCCTCTTCTCCCATTCTTACTATAACCAGCCTCTTAGCGGGAACAATATATAACTTTTGATCATTTTTACCCAGTCCGGAATAAGTATCTGCCGGTGCATTAGGAATAAGCGTTCCGTTAAATACTAGTTGTAATGACGGAGCCATATAGCTTTCTTTCCCATTCAGCCACCACAGGTATCCATAGGATTTGTTCAGCTCCTGGGAAGTGTTTTTCATATTAGAAATATAATCCAGATCCCCTAAAATGGTTTCTCCGTCCCACACTCCATTATTTAAATTAAGTAATCCAAATCGAGCCATACTTCTGACCGTACTAAAATACACATTGTTCAAACCATTTGTAGATACCCAAAGCCCATTCATGCCAATTCTATTTCTTAAATTGGTATTGTAAAAAGCACTAAAAGAAGTACTGGCAGCTTCTCCTACAACACTTTGCAATAAGGTATAAGGCCCGTTGTGATAAGCCCAACGGCTACCTGCATCAGCCTCATATTCCAGGCAATCTGCAGTAACACAATCAAATGCAGTATCCATTAAGCCGCTGGTCATGGTTAATTGATTCCTTATTGTAATCAAATTTTCTTTTTCTGGTGGAGCTGAGGTCCAGCCTTCCCCAAGGTAAGTGGAACTTTTTTCATTTATGTCCAGTAAATCCATTTCCTGGGCAATCCCGACAGTAAAAGCAGTTAGTGTTTTACCAGCAGATGCCCAATACCAAAGACTGTCCTTTGTGAAGGTCCCGAAGTATTCCTCCATGGCAATTTTACCATCTTTTAAAATTATAAATGCTTTGGTATCCTTTTCCCCTAGAAAATTTATTAAATCCTGTTGGGCGTTGGAATTCCAACCCAAATCTTCAGGGCTTGTGGTTTCCCAATCATCAGAAGTTGTCCCTGGAAAATATAAGGAAGGATCCGGGTTTTGATCCGGATCGTTTTCTTCAATTAATGTATCTGCTAAATCATTGGAATTATTTTCACAGGACAAACAGCCCAGGAATAATAAAATTAAAAATAGTCCTTGAATTTGGGGTTTCATTTGGTTTTAATTTCTAATTAGACCAATACTACTAATAATAGTTTAACGCAGAATGAGAAGAATTCTTGTTAAAAGACGGCTCTTCTTCTATTGTATTGTATTTTTGCACGGCTAAAGAAAACCCATGAGAACTAAGTCGGTTAAGAAAAATAGAATAAATGTTGTAACTCTTGGGTGTTCCAAAAATGTTTACGACTCTGAGGTTCTTATGGGACAGCTCAGAGCGAATAAAAAAGAGGTGGTTCATGAAGAGGAAGGGAATATAGTGGTTATTAATACCTGTGGTTTTATAGCAAATGCTAAAGAGGAAAGCGTAAATACCATTTTGGAATATGTAGATAAAAAGCAGGCAGGAGAGGTAGATAAAGTTTTTGTTACAGGATGCCTTAGCGAACGTTATAAACCAGATCTGGAAAAGGAAATTCCTAATGTTGATGAATATTTTGGAACCAGTGACCTGCCTAACTTATTAAAGGCCCTGGGTGCGGACTACAAACACGAATTAATAGGAGAACGCCTCACAACAACACCCAAAAATTACGCCTACCTAAAGATCGCTGAAGGTTGTGACAGGCCTTGTTCTTTTTGTGCAATACCCTTAATGCGTGGTAAACACAAGAGTAAGCCCATTGAGGAATTGGTTTTGGAATCTCAAAAACTCGCATCCAATGGTGTCAAAGAATTAATTCTAATTGCTCAGGACCTTACTTATTACGGACTTGATCTGTATAAAAAAAGAAACCTGGCCGAATTACTAAAAGAACTTTCTAAGGTGGAAGGAATAGAATGGATTCGCCTTCATTATGCTTTTCCAACCGGGTTTCCTATGGATGTGCTTGAGGTTATGAAAGAAGAGCCAAAAATCTGCAAATATCTGGATATACCATTACAGCACATTTCAGACCCCATCCTTAAGAGCATGCGCCGGGGAACTACCAAGGCTAAAACTACCAGGCTATTGAAGGATTTCAGGCAGATTGTGCCAAATATGGCTATCAGAACAACACTAATTGTGGGTTATCCGGGAGAAACTGAGGAAGATTTTCAGACCTTAAAAGAATGGGTAAAAGATATGCGATTTGAAAGACTTGGTTGCTTTACCTATAGCCATGAAGAAAATACGCATGCATATAATTTGGAAGACGATGTGCCCGAAGAAGTGAAGCAAAATAGGGCGAATGAGATAATGGAGCTTCAATCTGGTATTTCATGGCAGTTAAACCAGGAAAAAATAGGTAAATCATTTCGTTGTATCATTGATCGTAAGGAAGGAAATTATTTTATAGGAAGAACTGAATATGATTCTCCGGATGTGGATAATGAAGTTTTAGTCGATGCAAGGAACTTTTACGTTAAAATTGGCGAATTCGTAGAACTTGAAATCACAGATGCGGCGGACTTTGACCTTTATGGGAGACCCATTAATTCCACGGATTAAGCTATTTTTATTTGAATCAGTCCGTCAGTTGATTTAGTTTTATTATTATCTCTGCTATATTACTTTGAATAAATAAATTCTTTAATAATTTTGTTTCATAGTTCTTACTTCGAATACGAAAAATTACATATTTACAAATTCAAATCCAGCCAAGGGAATTCCTGTAAGATCAAATTCCTTTTCGTTTAGTAAAATACCGTGCTCCATATAGGCCTTCAGATTTGCTAACCAAAAAGTCCAGCCATTACTGCAACCATGATGAATATTTAGTTTGCTTTCCTCATCGGTAGGGATTTCATATTGTTTTAAAGTTAGTAATACGGCATTTTTAACTTCCTTCAAACTAATACTTACCTTACTGACACCCGCAAATGATATTTCCAGAAAATCAATATTATTTGTTTTTAAGACTTCTCCTTTTTCTTGTCCGTTCCAATTGTGCCATTCCCAAATATATTGATCTCCTGCCTGTATATATTCATCTGCTTTTCTTTGCATTCCTTGATTAGTTTGGTAAACGGCATTTCTCAAAAACCAGGAGCAAATTCCAGAAGTTGTTCCCCATGCCCAATAAAGCTTATCAATTGGTGCTTTAATATAGATTTTCTTAGTGAATGAATCAAAACTAAGTGTACTCATAACTTATTTTTTTCGATTTAGTTCGTAACTGTAAAATTCCCTTCCAAGGGCCGCCAAAAAGGGCATCCCTATCTCTTCATATTCATAATTATCGTCGTTGAAAACCCCATCTTTATTGACTAAAATGGTTGCGGTTAGCATAAATTCTATCTTATTTTTTTCATCTGCGATATAAGCACAATCAGTTAGGGTGCCATAGGCAAATCCTACTTTATTATATATTTTTATGTGTTCGGGAATATTTTCTTTTGAATCTCCGTATATAAAAAATTTGCAGTAACCGTCATAATATTCTGCATTGTCATAACCTGCATCTTTTGGTAATGTATGCATTGCGGTTAATAGAAATTCTCTTTGATCCTCACTAAGATTAAACCTTTCATTTTTGTTGAATAATTCCGGAAATATTATTCTCTTCAATACTCCGTGTTGTGAACCAACCGGATAATAATTTTTATAGCTGAAATCAAAAGGTTCACTATGTAATGAATCATTTTCGTAATACCCAATCCCCTTTTTTATTCCTTCTAAATTAAGAGGCATAGGCTCCCTATTTATAATAGAGGGGGATGTGCCTGTAGTGCTATCATTAATGTATAATATAAGGGGCTTCGTTGTAACCTCATCAGTATGTATTCCTAGTCTGTGTGAAATTCGTACAGGACTGATACCCTTATTTTCAAGCCTTGAATTGATATCATTCTGTCCCTGGAATTCAAATAATCTGTTGTTTGCATGATTGTCACTAACAGCCAAAATTTTAGAGATGTCCTCTGCAAAGGTGTTTTCAACTGAATCTCCTTCAATGTAGTAGATTGTATTCCTATCTAATGTATCTGTATGGTTTAATTTTTCCAGAGCAAGAACGGCAATTGGTAATTTAACCGTACTCGCCGGATAGAAATATTTCATTTCATCCAACTGAAATTCATAATCAGTTAGGATAATACTATCAGTGCTTCGATCTATTTGGGTAAAAAGTATTTGGACTTCATATTGATCAACACTATCAATAACTTTTCGGATTGATGTGTTTTGAGAGGCCAAAACCAATGCCATTGGGTTATTTTCTTTATTCTTGGAATTACATGCCAGTGATAATAAGAATAGTACGAGAATACTAAGTTTTAAAGCTTTCAATTCACGTTACATTTAGTTAGTTGGGTTGTTCTGAATAAACTTCCCCCCTATGCGGTATGAGGGCGTCACGTACACCTGGCATATTAACTTCTTCGACCACCATATACGCAATGCTGTGCATAGAACTTAAATCTGTATTGCCGGTAATGTTTGGGCTCAAATTTTCTGCCACGATAAAATCTTTCAAATGCTTTTCGTGATGTATGGCAACTTCTTTTGCTGTAGGGCCTCTGAAATCCCAGATTAATTTAATTTTTCTACTCACATTTTTCATATTATTTTGCGACTGAGATTCCTTTCTCCGCAAATGCCTTAAAATCGCTTAAATATTTTATCGACTGTTTTTTAAATGCCCCTGGCATTAAAAACCCCATTAATTTCATCATAAATCCCGAAAATTGAAATTCTGACTCCGAAACCCATTTTGTAGTATGGTCATTAATAACTTCAAAGATATTTTTTTGAATATTATGAACACCTTTCGCATCATAAGTAGCATGGAATTCATAAGGAAAATTATTCTTTAAGATGGTCTCAACCATCGTCATCTCTCGTTTTCCAATTTTATAATACAATTCCATTTTTGCGCCTTCTTTTGTTGGCTCTCCAGATAATTGTTTAAAGCCCAAATGCCCTTCCTGCCAATGTTTCATGTTTTCAGGATTATCCTATTTTTTATGTACCTCGTCACCGGAACGATCGATAACTATTTCAGCAGTATATTTCATGATAATAAGGTAGATAGCTCTACTAATGTACTAAATAAATTTATGCAGGTACTAAAAATGTGTTAATCCATATTGCTATTACTTGCCCAGCAGAATTGAATTCTTATTTTTGTCGAATGCGTTTTTTAAATCTACAGACAAAAAATATAAGAATTGCTGCCTTGGTTTTCTTTTTATTTTCGTGTAATCCATTTTTGGAGAACAATGTAAACGAAGAACCATTGGCCAGGGTAGGGGATACTTATTTGTATTGGGATGAGGTTGTAGTTGTTCTTGGTGAAAATATCACAAAACAGGATAGTGCATCTATAGTTACCAATTACATAAATAATTGGGCGACAAAACAGATACTCCTGGCAAAAGCCAAGATTAATTTACCCGATGAAGAGATCGCAGAATTTGAACAATTAGTCTCTAATTACCGAACAGATTTATATACCAGGGCCTATAAAGAAGCTTTAGTTAATCAGTTAAAGGATACGGTAATCTCTCAGGAAGAATTAAGCAGCTTTTACGAAGAAGAGAAAGAGAATTTTAAGCTCAAGGAAAAAATAATTAAACTCAGGTTTATTGAATTACCCCTACAATTTCTTAATACAAAAGAGGTAACAGAGAGCTTAAAGCGGTTTAATCAGGAAGACATTAGATATTTGGATTCTATAGGTGTACACTTTAAAAAATTGAATTTTAATGACTCACTTTGGGTTCCTGCTTCCCGGGTGATTGAAGAAATACCTCCCTTGAATATTGATAATGAAAATAGATACTTAAAAAAATCACAATTTTTTGAATTAGAGGATGCAATGGGGGTATATTTGACAAAGATAAAGGATGTGCTTGGCGTTAATGAAATTGCGCCACTTTCTTACATCGAACCCACCATTAGACGGGTGCTTCTTAATAGAAGAAAATTGAACTACATAAGAAAACTGGAAACAGAAATTATAGATGAAGCAACTAAGGAAAAAGTATTTGAAGTGTATGACAAACAGGAATAGCATACTGTTATTTTTATTCTTTTTTATTGTTTTTGTCAGTGCGCAAGCACAGGAAAATGATTCTATCCCTGATACTCAAATTGAACCGCCAGAAACTGTTTTGGTAGCTGATAATGAAGTAAAAAAAGATACTGTAAACACATTTAAGAGAATTAAGCTAGATGGGATTTCGGCGGTAGTAGGGGACTACCTGATTCTGGATTCCGATATTGAAAAAACACTGATAGACTTGCGTAGCCAGGGAGCTGCTATGGACGATATTACGCACTGCGGTTTATTAGGAAAGTTAATGGAAGACCGTTTATATGCCCATCAAGCGGTCCAGGACAGTATATTGGTGTCTGATGATGAGGTAAATGCTACCAGTGACCGTCAAATGCAACAATTGGTACAGCAGGTAGGTTCTATGGAAAAAGTCCTTGACTTTTACAGTAAAGAAAGTGTTGAAGATTTCCGGGAAGAATTGTACACTATTAATAAGTTGAGAATGCTATCAGAGAAAATGCAGCAAAAAATTTTCGGCGAAATTGAAGTTACACCAGAGGAAGTAAGACAATTTTTTAATAAAATTCCCGAGGATGAAAGACCTGTTTTTGGCGCAGAACTCGAAATTTCACAGATAGTTAAGATTCCTGAAATTCCTGAAGAAGAAGAACAAAAAACAATTAATAAGTTAAATGAAATAAAGGCAGATTGTGAAGATAATGATGCCAGTTTTAGCGTAAAAGCAATTTTATATTCACAGGATCCCGGCTCCAAGTCCAAAGGTGGTTTTTATAGCATGACAAGGGAAACACCTTTTGTAAAGGAATTTAAGGATGTGGCTTTTAGCTTGCGCCAGGGAGAAATTTCCGAACCATTTGAAACTGCTTTTGGGTACCATATTATATTGATTGAAAAGATAAGGGGCCAGGAATTGGACCTGCGTCATATTCTCTTGCAACCAGAGATTCCTCAATCTTCTATTGATAAAGCCAGAGTTGAGTTGGATACCATAAGAAAACAGCTGATAGAAGGTAAATATACATTCGCTGAAGCTGCATTGAATTTTTCGGACGAAAAAGAAACTAAGTTTGACGGAGGGTTATTAAGAAATCCTATAAATTTTGATTCACATTTTGAACTTACTAAGATGGATCCATCACTATATAATCAGGTAAGGAACTTAAAAGACAACGAAATATCGCAACCTACATTAGAGCAGGATCCAAATGGTGGTCCTCCCAAATATAAGATTCTGATGGTTTCTAATAGATATGATGAGCACGTAGCAAATTTTGCCGAGGACTATATTAAAATTCAGGAACTTGCACTTAGAGATAAGCAGTTTACTACTATTAAGAAATGGCTCAATGATCATATCTCAGATACATATGTAAGTGTTGGCGGAGATAATATAGATTGTGAATTCGCCAATAAATGGGTAAAGGAATAGCCGCATGTCTGACGTTACAGCAATCAACAATTTAGTAGCCAAACATAAGGCTTTAAGAAAAGAAATAGCTAAGATAATTGTAGGCCAGGACCTGGTAATAGACCAAATTCTTTTATCTATCTATACAGGGGGTCATTCCTTGCTAATTGGTGTTCCCGGATTAGCCAAAACCTTAATGGTAAATACAATTGCCCGTACTTTAGGGCTCGACTTTAAAAGAATACAGTTTACCCCTGACCTGATGCCCAGTGATATTTTAGGAAGTGAGATATTAGA